>CASELS010000004.1 GCA_949288855.1 uncultured Collinsella sp.
AAGTATGCCTCTCACGTCCTCCGGCTCCAGGCGGCTCTCGACGGATGCCGCCGTCATAAGATCGCGCATCTCCTCCTCAACCATCTCGCGCAGGCGCGGGTTGGGCAGCGCGCGCTGGTAGCAGGCAAGGCTCGTCCGGTAGTCGGCCATGCGCCACAGCACAAAGGCAAGTCGGTAATACGTGTAGGTGAACGACGCCGGATCGACATCAAAGCGCAGGGCGCACTTGAGGTGCTCTGCCGCCTGCTCGAGCTCGCCGAGCTTAGACTCGGCCGTCGCTGCTGCGATATAGGCGCTCGGCGAGGTTGGGCCGAGCTCAATCGCCTGCTCGGCGTAGGCAGCCCCGTGCTCGGCGTCGCCGTTGTCGGTGCAGAGGTTTGCGAGCGAGACATACGCGTCGTACTGCGAGTCGTAGACGTAGCGATACCGCGCCGCCGGGTCGTCATCAACAAGCGCCATCGCAAGACGGGAAGCACCGCTTGCGCAATAGAGCGGCCGCAGCCCGGTGTCCTCGTCCATAAGGCTCATGACGCCCAACAGGTCAGAGAGCTGCTGGGCTGCCTCGGCGGGGCGCCCCTCCGCAAGGGCAATCGCCTCGCGCAGGCGCCCGACAAACGGATCCTCGCCCAGGTGGTACACGTCAAGGTCACATACGCGCTCTGCATGCAGAAACTCGGCGAGCTCTGGCGTGAGCGGACGTGTGTCTTCCCAAACGGGGCAGGTGCGCACCGCGTCTGGATCGGCAAGCTCCTCTTCCGGCAAAACCAGGGGCTCCAGGCCCAGGCGCTCATTCAGCGTAAACGCGAGGCGCGCCGCCGAAAGCTGCTCTTTGATGCCGCTCACACTCCACGTGAGGCGCGGCTCAGAGAGAACGCCTTTGCGCACGACATCGTAGACCGACATGATGAAGCCCTCGCGGTCCACGTCCATGCGCAGCAGCGGGTGCTCAAACGCGCGATCCTCGCAAAGAAGGGCCTGTACGCTGCCCACGCCAGCGCTAGCACTGAACCCCACTGTGACAAGGGCGGCGGCAAGACGGAGCGCATAGGCGCTCGCCGCAACCTGCGTATGGCTGCTGCAATCCGCAAGGGGGCTTTCCTCCTCGCCCGGCGCCTGCGCGCGGACCCAGCGCGGCATTGCCTGCGCACCCGGGACCTTTGCGGTAATCGTCACCCTACCCTGCGCGGCGTTGGCGGAAAAACGATAAGTAAGCCTAAACGGCAGCGCCAGCTCCTCAAGAAGGATGGCAACGCGCGTGCGCAGGTCCCACTCTCCCCCGCGCTCGCCCAGGGTACCAAACAGGTTGAGCAGGCGATTATCGGTATACGCCGCTTGCTTGAGGTAGGGCGCCGTCTGGTCGGTAATGGCGCGCACGCAGCGCCAGTCCTCGTCGGCGCAATACGCCTCCGACGCCGCGGAAAGGTCATCCGACCCATTCTCGCGCGCACGACGGGCGATGAGGGCAAGGCGGTTGAGCGCCCCTTCCATCGTCGTCAGCGCATCGAACTCCTCCTCGTTTAGCTCGTCAACATCGCACGCAAACCAAAAGAGCTCCGTTGTCCTTAAGCGGCGCAGCGAAATCTCGTGGCGCGCGGTAAGCGCTCGGAACGTAACGGGGTCGGCATCGGTCAGAATCCGCGCAGCATAGCGCTCAAAGCCCGAGGTGCGCTCGCCCCGTTTGACCTCGCCCAAAAACGCATCGATCGCGTCTGCCGGAGGAAGGTCCAAAAACGCCGTCAGGACCTCGCCCATGCGCTTGCCTGCCGTGGCGCCCGCGTCCGCTCGCCGGGGAAGATGCCAGAAGGCAAGAAAAGCCACCGCGAGCATCTGCCGGAGGTTGACGGCAGATGCGCTGTACACAGGCCCAAGGTCGCTCACCGGGTCGACGAACGCGTAGGACCCGTCATCAAGCTGCCTGTATTCCGTTACCTGCCGCTCCTCACCGCCCGGCGTATGCAACGCGATGCGCCCCGTGCGCGGGTTGCTGCGCCAGCGGGCGACACTCAGGTCGGGCTCGCGCTCCGGGATAGCGTCGAGATATCCGTCGCAGGCGTAGACGTAGCCGCCATCTTGGATCCATGCAATCACGTACCCGGTGCGCTTACCTGTGAAATCGACAAGATAGCCAAGGCCTCCCTCGGGCTCCGGCATACCAGCGCCCCAGCACACGGCATAGCGCGAGCCTTCTGCCTGCGCAGGAAGCGCCTTAAGATGCGTTGCCTGGCAGAGCAGGGGAATCTTGATCTCTTGGGCAGACATAGCAGTGCCTCTCTCACAATGGCGCCCGCGCGCGGCGCCATAGAATGCGTCGGTTATGCCTTATCATAGCGATTCGCGCGGACACAAAGCGGGGCGACGGCGATACGATTTTGCTAGCATAGGACCTCGGAACCTAAAAGATTCAGCGCCGCCGGGAGGTGAGCACCTTGAAGACGATACATGTTGCCGCCGGCATCATCCGCCGCACGGCCGAATCATCCGCTGCGTCCGAGGTGCTCGCCGTGCAACGCGGCTACGGAGAGATGCGCGGCCTGTGGGAATTCCCCGGTGGCAAGGTCGAGCGTGGCGAGACGCCCGAGGACGCCTGTCGGCGCGAACTTGCCGAGGAGCTCGATGTCACCGTTGAGAACCTGCAGGCGTTCTACACCGTCGAATATGACTACCCCGACTTCCACCTGTCGATGGAGTGCTTCTTCTGCGAGATTGCCGCAGGAAGCCCGCGCCTCTCTGACCGGCAGCTCGGCCTGCGTTGGATCGAGCGCGAACGCCTTAGCGAGCTCACCTGGATGCCCGCCGACACTGGCCTTGTAGAGGCCCTTGCCCAGGGAGACGATGTCGAGCACGCGGTCGAGGGAGAACTCGTACGCCGCCGCGCCGCCATCCGCAAGTCCATGAAGGGCAACAAGCGCGCCAACACTAAGCCCGAGTTACTCGTGCGCCAGCGTCTGCGCGCCGCCGGGCTCACGGGGTACCGCCTGCAGTGGGCCAAGGCGCCCGGCAGGCCCGACATCGCCTTCCCCGGGCGCAAGATCGCCATCTTTGTGAACGGCTGCTTCTGGCATCGCTGCCCCCACTGCCACCCGAGCGTGCCCAAGCGCAACACCGCCTTCTGGGAGGCAAAGTTTCGCCGCAACGTCGAGCGCGACCGCGCAGCGGTAGCGGCACTCGAGGAGGCGGACTGGACCGTCATCACCATCTGGGAATGCGAGCTCAAACGCGCCAACATTGATAAGACCATGGAGCGCGTGCTCGCCCAGATTCAAGCCGCAAGCGCGTAAATCTGCTGGTAGCACACCATACACGAACCCTTCAAGGCGATATAAGTAAGTCTTCACTCACCCATAAGTATTGCCCGTCGCAACTTGGCGATAATGGCATCAGCGCGCCGGAAACGCAGCAGCCGGCGCGCGTGCGACACCGGCGGATGAGCGAGGAGGCTGCGATGCATAGCTCCCAACATGCAGCCTTAGCACGGCGACACCAATACCGTGAGGACCGTGCCGGTAACCTCTCCTTCCCCCCAACACAGAGAACCTGCCTCCTCTGCTCTCCCCCGCCGCCGTCCGTCCGCTCGAACGACCAGGTGCAAAACCTTCTGCATTCGAGCGACGAGCTCCTCGAGGCGCTCAACACCTTGCCGCTTGCCCATGCGGCTAACCTATAGCTCTCCTTTTGTCCGCAACCACGGACGTACTACAGCGACTCGCAAGAGGCCGGCCACGCGCCGGCTTCTTGCATTCCTGCCGCCTCGCGCTCCTGCCTAAAGCTTCGCTTACAATGGGTTTTGGCTGATATGGGCGAAAGGAATACCTGTGATTATCGAGAACGCTTCGCTTGCTGACACTGATCGCGTGATTGAACTTGAGTGCATTCTCGAAAACACCGAACTCGATTACGAGCGCTGCAAGGAAATCTTTGAGGCGCAGCTCGAAAACCCCTCGTTTTGCTGCTTGGTTGCCCGCGAGATGCCCGGCGCGCCGGCAGCGGGGCTTATCAACATCCGCTTTGAAGACCAGCTGCACCACGCCGCACGCGTGGCAGGTGTGCTGGAGCTTGTTGTCGACCCCGCCTGCCGCGGAGGCCGCAGTGGGCAAGCACTCTTCCGCGCCGGGTGTGCCGCCGCACGCGAGGCAGGTTGTGTCCAGATCGAGCTCGAGACAAGCTGCTGGCGCGAAGGCGCGCATCGCTTCTACGAGCGCGAGGGCATGGTCTTCGATCACCGCTACTACACGATGAAGCTGTAAGTGCCGCCAAAGCGACACGCCATAGGGCGGGGCGACCGCAAGGTCCTCCGCTTCGAACAGCCCTCGAAAAAAGAGCCCCTTCCGGGGCTCTTTTTCTGCGGAACTCGCGGGGGCCTTGCGGCCGCCCCGCCCTGTTGTCAGTCGATTCGAACTACATCAGCTCGCACACGTTCTTGGCAAAAGCCACCGGATCCTCGGGCAGGATACCCTCAACCAGGAGCGCCTGGTCGTAGAGAAGGCCAGCGTAGAGCTTAACCTTATCGGCGTCGCCGGCCTCCTGCGCAGCGGCGAGCTTGGCAAATACCGGGCTCTTCGCATTGAGCTCGAGCACGCGCTGGGCGGTAGGCATACCCTCGATATCGCCCTCGGGACCGCGCTTTAGGACCTTCTCCATCTCAAGCGAAAGCGGGCCCTCAGTGGTGATGCAGGCGGGCGCGTCATCGGCCGAGACCAAACGCGAAGAGACCGCGACCTTCTGAACATGGTCGCCAAGCGCCTCCTTCATGGCGCTAAAGAGGTCGGCGTGCTCCTTGGACGCCTCCTCGGCCTCCTTCTTCTCATCCTCGGACGCAAGGTCCAAATCACCCGTCGCAACGTTCTTGAGCTCCAGATGACGATCCTCGAGCTCGGGCTCGGCACCGTCTGCCACGGCCTTCTCGGCCGCCTCGCGCGCCGCATCGTCCTCATAGACCTTCGGCATATCGCGCGCCACATACTCGCGCATGGACTGGAAGGTGAACTCGTCCACATCCTGTGTGCACAGAAGCACGTCAAAGCCGCGTGCGAGCACGCCCGTAACCACCGGCATCTTGGACAGACGGTCGCGATCGTCGCCGGCGGCAAAGTAAATGGCCTTCTGGCCCTCGGGCATCGCCTTGGCGTACTCGGCGAGCGTGATCATCTTCTGCTCCTTGGCGCTCCAGAAGAGCAGCAGGTCCGCAAGCTCCGTGGCCTTTGCACCATAGCTCGCGTAGATGCCGTACTTGAGGCCGCGTCCGAAGTTCTCGAAGAACTTCTCATATGCCTCGCGGTCATTGTCGCGCATGTCCTCCAAGTCGGACGTCACGCGCTTTTCGATACGGCGCGCGATGGCGCGAAGCTGGCGGTTCTGCTGCAGGGTCTCGCGGGAGATGTTGAGCGACACATCGGCGGAGTCGACCACACCGCGGACAAAGTTGTAGTAGTCGGGCAGAAGGTCGGCGCACTTCTCCATAATCATGACGTTGGAGCTGTAGAGCGCAAGACCCTTCTCGTAGTCCTTGCTGTAGAGGTCAAACGGCGCGCGCCCGGGGATAAACAGCAGCGCATCGTATTCGAGGGCGCCCTCGGCATGGAAGCTGATGGTGCGGGCGGGATCCTCAAAATCATGGAAGGTCGACTTGTAGAACTCGTTGTAGTCGGCGTCCTCCACGTCCTCGCGACGCTTCTTCCAGATGGGCGTCATGGAGTTGATGGTCTCAAGCTCCTCGTAATCCTCGTACTCGGGCTTGTAGTCGTCGCCGGCGTCCTCGGGCTTGGGCTTCTGGCGGGACTTCGTCACCATCATCTGGATGGGATAGCGCACGTAGTTGCTGTAGCGGCGGATAAGATCCTTGAGACCCCACTCAGAGAGGTAGCGATCGTAGTTCTCGCCTTCCTCGCCGGCATCGCCCGGCACGTTCTCGCGCAGGGTCAGGATAACGTCGGTGCCGTGCTCGGCGCGCTCGCCGGGCTCGATGGTGTAGCCCTCCAAACCGTCGGACTCCCACACGTGCGCCTCGTCCTCACCAAAGGCACGCGACACCACGCGCACGCGCTTGGCAACCATGAAGGCGGAGTAGAAGCCCACACCAAACTGGCCGATGATGTCGAGCGCGTCACCCTGGCTCTCGGCGTTCTCGGTCTTAAACTCCTCGCTGCCGGAGTGGGCGATGGTGCCCAGGTTGCGCTCGAGCTCCTCGGCGGTCATGCCGATACCGTTGTCCGAAACCGTGATGGTGCGCGCATCGCGATCAAACGAAACGCGAATCGCCAGGTCAGCCTGGTCGACGTGCATGCTCTCGTCGGTCAGGCTCTTAAAGTTGAGCTTGTCCACCGCGTCCGATGCGTTGGAGATCAGCTCGCGCAGGAAAATCTCCTTGTTGGTGTAGATCGAGTTGATCATGAGGTCGAGAAGCTTTTTACTCTCTGTCTTGAATTTGCGCATGAAAACGTCCTTCCCGTTGACGTGCCGGCAAGGGCGCCTTTGCTTGGCAGCGCTCACCTCACCGTATCATCTCGTTAACGCACACCATAGTACCCATATTCTCACTCATAAAACCTTAGTCTCTAAGACTTAGATTATTTATCACAGCATCATCGCAGCGCGTCGTATTTCTTTCTTACAAAGCTAGTGAAGAGCAAAATGGTCAAATCACCCAATGAGAGGGCATTTCGCATACGAAGGTTTCTGCCGCCATTCGAAAATGCGGACCTTCATCCGATGAAATTCACCCGTCTTTGCTTGACAGGGCGTCAAGTGTGGGCACGATGGTCTAACCTCGCCCATACCAGATAGCTCCGATACCCTCTCGCGGGGTGATTTGACCACACGGCCAACCAGAAAGCGGAAGCTCGAACAAAAGTTTGCCGAATCCGCAGGGCACAAAATACCCATTTGAATTATCTCTGTCATCTTCAGGATTCTCCCACTTGCGAGCGTGGTGGAAAACTACGCGCCATAGGTATCACGACCGCGATAGTTAGATTCCCGTCAAGAATCTGTCTATCGGTTAATTATTCCTTCCGGTGCATACCGCTCCCAACGGATCGCCGTAGCTCGATTACCGTACCTTATTCTGGTTGTATGAGCATCTGCTGTGTCTGTGACAAATCCGCTCTGGAGCTTTTTCGTTCGAGCGGTCGGCTCCTCCCCGAGCTCCTCGATGCGCCTCGCACATCGGATCTTGCCCCATGCGCCATTCCTCCTCGCATCATGCTCGAGGACGAAATGACGCGCGCTGGCGTGGCCACTAAGCCTTATCATCTGCTAGTGGCATCGTCGAACAAGCGTCACCATAGAGATGATGTCGTCTGCCACAGGCGCGAAACGCCCCTATCCCGTCGAACGCTTATCAAAGCTTCAAAAGACCTTTATGTCACAAGCCCCGAATATACATTTCTCCAGCTGGCAAAATCTGGAGAATACGATGAGGTGGATCTCGCCTTGATAGGTTTCGAGCTATGTGGGACCTACGTACTAGACGGCTCGTGGGATGGCTTCACCAATCTCGAGCGCCCTATTACATCAACGGCAAAAATCAAACGCTTTCTGGAACATGAACGAGGGAGAAAAGGCGCAGCGCTCGCAGCCCAAGCAATCGACCTTGTTCTTGATGCCTCGAATTCCCCCATGGAATCTGTTTTGGCAGCGCTCTTCACGTTTCCCCGCCGACTTGGCGGTCTCGGTCTTGGCCCTGCCGCCCTCAACCATCCCCTTGTCTGCGGAGATGACGAGCGCTATATCGACCTCGCACTTTATCTTGAAAAGATTGGTCTTGAATATAAGGGTAAGAAATATCATTCCATCGAACAGTCCGGGAGAGACGACCGTCGTCAAAACATGATTACAGCTTCTGGCTACACGATTTTCAATGTCTGGTATGAGGACCTCGTCGAGGAGCACCTGTTTAATAACCTTGTATCTCACGTTACCGCTGCGCTCAGCACGCGTTACAGAAACCGAGACAAGGGGTTTGCGGCTCGACAGAGACTTCTGCGAGTCCGGCTGCTGCCCGCATTCAAAGCATACGCTCACGAATGAGAAAACCGGCGACCGTCCATGCAGTCGACTCCGCCCTCATGCAGACTGAAGTGGTCAAATCATACCGTGAGAGGGCATTTTAATCGCGGAGCATCACAGACCGCGCGTGTTTGGGACGCTTGTATGCCCAATCCATGCTCAGTTTTCCGAGAACCGAGCACTTAAACAGTGGGCGAATCTGGCTGACCCGATAATCCAGCGGCAATCCGCTAGAGCAGAATGCCCTTTCGCGGGGTGATTTGACCAAACCGCCTCACGTCAACGGAGCCGAGACCCAATCTAAGCTCTTCGACAGCATCCGAACTGCCAAAATCGGCACCACCGAACGCCCATCTAGCCTTAATCAGTCACGGAGGGCAGCACCTGCACCGGGAAGGTAACCGTAATGCGCGTGCCGCAATCGGGCTCACTCTCGAGGTCGATGGTCGCGCCGTGGAAGGCGGCAGCGTGCTTGACAATGGCAAGACCAAGACCGGTGCCGCCGCGCGCCTTGGAGCGACTCTTGTCCACGCGGTAGAAGCGCTCAAAGATCTTTGCCTGCTCGTCGTGCGCGATACCGATACCGGTGTCCTCCACGCGAATGAAGGGGCGTCCCTCGTCGATGCCGCACGAGAGCACCACCGAGCCACCGGGTCGGTTGTAGCGAATGGCGTTCGACGCCAGGTTGTAGGCAAGCTCGTCGAGCAAGCGCGGGACGCCGATCACCATGGCGGGATGCGCGTCCAAAAAGACCGCAACGTCCGATTTATGCGCAACGTGTTCAAGGCGCTGCTGTACCGTCTCGAGCATACGCGGCAGATCGACGGGCTCGGTGGAGCCGAGCACGCTTGCCGCGTCGTTCGATTCAGAGCGCTCCGCCTCATCCAGATTCGACAGGGTGAGGATGTCATTCACGAGCGACGTCAAACGACCCGCCTCGCGGTAGATGCGGCTGCCAAAGTCCTTGATGTCCGCCTCGTCAACCACCATGTCAGACGAGATGAGCTCCGCATAGCCAGAGATGGTCGTAAGCGGGGTCTTGAGCTCGTGCGTGATGTTGGCCGTGAACTCGCGGCGCATGCGATCGTTATCGGCAAGTACGCGCATCTGCTGCTTGAGCTCTTGTCGCTGGCTCTCGATTCGCTCGAGCATGGGGACCATCTCCGCGTAGGCAGCCTCCATGTTGCGCTTGGGGTGGTCGAGGTCGACGTCGAGCAAAGGCGCGATAATGGCACGCGACTCGCGGCGCGCCGCAAAGAACGATACGACGATCACCACGGCAGCGATGATGAGCAAGGGCCCTACAAACGACAGCAGAATGGAGAGCACGCCCGCCTGGGCCTGCGCGATACGCACCACCTGGCCGTTGCCGAGCAGCACCGCCTCGTAGAGCATGACCTCGCCGAGCGTGGAGGAATCGCGTTCGTCGGAACCGTGGCCCGTCTCGCGCGCAGCGATGACCTCGGGGCGTTGCCCGTGGTTCTCCATCTGGCTCGCCGGTTCCTGATTGTCGTAGATGACGGTGCCGTCCTCCGCAATGAGGGTGAGACGCGTGTTGTCGATATCCACCCGTTCGAGCACCGCAATGTCGTTCACGGTGCTGTCGAGCGCCGCCGCAACGATCTCCGCCTCGTCATGCAGCTCGCTGCGCGTGACCTGGGCGAGGTTGTTCTGCAAAAACGCCGAACCCACCACGGTAAAGACCGCAATCGCCGCAAACGCGACTACAAAGACCGTCCCAAAGACGCGTCTGGAAAGGGTGCGCTTGGATCCAAAGGGGCTCATGGGAAGACCGCCTGGCGCGCGGCGCTACTCTGCGCGGTCGGCAAAGCGGTAACCCACGCCGCGAACCGTCTCAATGCAGCCTGCATGATCGCCAAGCTTTTGGCGGAGCGTCTGCACATGGACATCGACCGTGCGCGAGCCGCCGTCAAAGTCCCAGCCCCACACGCTCTGCAGCAGGGCCTCGCGGCTAAAAACCACACCGGGCTTGCGCATAAGGTACTCGAGCAGGTCAAACTCGCGCAGCGTCAGCTTGATCTCCTCGCCGTCGACCTTCACCTCGCGATGGCTGGGCGAAAGCACGATGCCGCCCGAGGAGAGCACGTCGGACACCTTCTTGGTCATACCGCCACGGCGCAGAAGCGCGCGGCAGCGGCTTGTGAGCTCCATAAGCGAGAAGGGCTTGGTGAGGTAATCGTCCGCACCGCCGTCGAGGGCGACCACCTTGTCGAGCTCGGTATCCTTGGCGGTGAGCATCATGATGGGAACCGTGGAGGTCTCCTGGTCGGCGCGCAGGCGGCGCAGAATCTCCAGGCCGTCAGTGTCGGGGAGCATGATGTCGAGCAGCACAGCGTCAGGAACACGACGGGCCACCGCAGCTTTGAACTCGCTGTCAGAAGCGAAGCCCTCGGCCTCTATACCCTGCTGGTGCAGCGCGTAGAGCGTAAGACCGCGAATGTTGTCGTCGTCCTCGACGTAATAGATCATCGTGCCATCCTCTTCTCGTCTGCCGAGCGCCGTACCCGGCATGCTCCCATCTTACCCGAATCGGCCCGTCAGGTAATCCGCCGTGCGCTGGTCTTGCGGCGTGGCGAAGAGCTGCTCGGTGGGCGCGTGCTCCACGAGCTCACCCAAGAGGAAGAAGGCAACGGAGTCGGAGATGCGCGATGCCTGCTGCATGTTGTGGGTGACGACAACGAGCGTGTAGTGCTCCTTGAGCTCAAGCGCGAGCTGCTCGACCATCTGGGTGGAGATGGGGTCGAGAGCGGAGGTGGGCTCGTCCATGAGGAGGACCTCGGGGTGCACGGCGATGGCGCGCGCAATGCACAGACGCTGCTGCTGACCGCCCGAAAGACCCATGCCGGAGCTCTTGAGCTTATCCTTTACCTCGTCCCACAAGGCGGCGCGACGCAGTGACTCCTCAACAATGCCCTCGAGCTCGCTTTTGCTCTTGATGCCCATCCCGCGCGGGCCATAGGCAACGTTGTCGAAGATGCTCATGGGGAAGGGGTTGGGGCGCTGAAACACCATACCCACGCGCTGGCGCAGGCGGGTGACGTTGTAGTCCTGGTAGATATCCTCGCCGTCGAGCTCGATCGTGCCTTCGATGCGGCATCCCTTGACGAGGTCGTTCATGCGGTTCAGCGTGCGCAGAAGCGTTGACTTGCCGCAGCCGGAGGGGCCGATGAACGAGGTCACCTCGCGGTCCCGGATGTCGATGGAGACGTTCTTGAGCGCATGGAAGTCGCCGTAGAACAGGTCGAGGTTTTGCACCGACAGGCGCACCGGATGCTCCGGCTTGGCATCGCCAGCTGCCGGGGGCACGACTTCGCCTCGCTCGCGCGCTGCCGCCGCCTCGACCTCTGCCGCCCAGCTCTGCTCAGCAGTATCCACCTGAGTACCTCCAAACGTTATGCGCGCCAAAGGCGCCCATATCAAGCGTGATAGCTCGCTTGATGGTACGCGTCCGAGTTCAGGCAGCTGAAAGAGACATGTTAGGGAAGTGTAAGGCACACCGCACGTGAGGCGCTCATTTGGGGACGGGGTCAAAATATGCAACCGCATCAGCGTCTGGCCTGAGCTATACTGGTGCGGACTCGCCGCGCATGCGACGCGCGGTCCCTGCGACAGATTGGTTCACGAGGTTGCGTATCCGCTAGACATCTCTCACCTGTTCCCCAAGCGTTCGGCGCACCCTCTCGGTGCGCGGCGCCCACGTTAGGAGATGCCCATGCAACTCGTGCTTTCCCATATCACCTACACCTATCCCGCCGCTCCCACTCCCCTTTTGCAAGACGTGTCGGTCACCTTCCCCCGCGGTTGGACGGGGTTATTGGGCGACAACGGCTGCGGCAAGACAACGCTCGCACGCATTGCCACCGGCGAGATTGCGCCCGAGCACGGAAGCGTAACCGCGGGGCTCGTCTCGGTGCTCTGCGCGCAGGAGGTCGATGACGAGCCAGACGGGCTCCTCGATTTTGCCGCCGACTATGGGCGCGAGGCACGCGAGCTGCGCGAGATCTTTAGGATCGAAGACGATATGCCCTGGCGCTTTGCCGAGCTATCCTGCGGCGAGCGCAAGAAACTCCAGATTGCCGTGGCGCTTTGGCGCCGGCCCGACGTGCTTGTGGCAGACGAGCCGACCAACCACCTCGACGGCGACGCCCGCGAAGAGCTTGCCCGGGCACTCGCGCGCTTTCGGGGCATCGGCATCTTGGTAAGCCACGACCGCGCCCTTCTGGATGCGCTCGCCGAGCGGTGCGTCTCGTTTGAAGATGGCGGTATCGTCGTGAGACCGGGCGGCTACACGGCGGCGCATGCCCAGGCGGCGCTCGAGCGCGAGAGCCTCACCCGAGAACGCAAGAGCGCCAAGGACGAGCTCGTCCGCCTAGCGCAGGAGCGCGACCGCCGCGAGCATGAGGCGGCGCGCGCGGACGCGCGGCGCAGCAAGCGCAAGATCGACCCAAAGGACAAGTCGGCAAAAGCCAAAATCGACCTTGCAATCTTCACCGGACAAGACGGCGCCCGCGGGCGCCTCTCCGCCCAGATGGGGGCACGTATGGAGGCCGCGCAAAAACGGGTTGCCGCGGCGTACGTGGCCAAGCGCTACGACGGCGACCTCTGGCTCGACGCCCGCCCGTGCCCGCGTAAAACCCTCGTGCACATCGCGCCCACGGACATCCCCTGCGGCCCGGGCACGCTCGCAGTCCCCGAGCTCTTTGTAGGCAACACCGACCACATTGCCATCGTGGGACCCAACGGCGCTGGCAAGTCGACGCTTCTTTCGCACATCCGCACGCTCCTTGCGCCGGACCTCACCGTGCTCGATATTCCGCAGGAGCCAACACCCGCGGAGCGCGAGCGTGTGCTCGAGGGCATCCGGGCGCTCTCCCCTGCCGCGCGCGGTCAGGTGCTCTCGACCGTAGCGCAGCTCAACTCTGACCCCGACCGCATCCTCACGGGCGCGCGCACGAGTCCCGGCGAGCTGCGCAAGCTTATACTCGCTGCGGGAATGCTCAACCACCCCGTCCTCATCATCATGGACGAGCCGACCAACCACCTTGACCTGCACTCAACTGAGGCGCTCGAGCGGGCACTCGCCGCCTATCCCGGCGCGCTTTTACTGGTAAGCCATGACCGGGCGTTTCTTAACGCTTGCACCACACGCACATGGGAGGTCCGCGCGGGCCGGGTGCGCGAGGGGCGCTAACCCATCCAGTCGAAGAGGGCGCTTGCCACATCCTGCCCGACGCGGCGGGCCACGATACCGGCGAGGTTGCCAAACTCCTGCGTGAGCAGATCCCGCTCGTCGGGATCGAGCTCGCGCAGGGCCCGCGCCGCCGCACGGCCGAGCTCTGGCCCACCCGCAAAAATCTCCACCGCGCTTTTGGCTCCACTCACGGCAATAGCGGTAAAAAACGCCTCCACCACCTGTTCCTTGCGGGCGTCGTCCATACTCGCGAGCCACTCGGCAGCTACCGCACGGAGCGCCTGCGAGGCGTCGTTCACTCGCTCACGCGCCACAAAGTCCTCGCCGTAGGTCTCCCACGAGAAGACGGAATGCTCGTCGAGCCCCGCGGCAAAGCTCTCCACGCAGCGCTCGCCGCCATGGTGCTCGAGCAGCATCCCCACGATAGAGTCCTGCGGCACGATACGCGTAATGCGCCCCTCAAGCGGACGGTAAGCGTCCTCGTCAAACGCCCCCGCTTTGAACCCCGGCGCATCCAGCGCCCACACATGCTCGATGCGGGACTGCACCTTGGGCGCGGCGGTAAGCGCGGCAAAAAGCGCAAGGTTGCCGCCCTTGGAGTGGCCGCACACCACAAGGGGGCAGGGCAGGTGCGCTGCCATGGTATCCAGATAGGAGCGCGCAAGGCGCTGCGCGCGCACCACGGGCTTGTAGGTCATGTCAAAGTTCTCGCGCCAGCCGCAAAATGAGGTATCGGTTCCACGGAAGGCAATGAACGCCAGGCTATCGCG
Organism: uncultured Collinsella sp.; assembly: GCA_949288855.1. GTDB lineage: Bacteria > Actinomycetota > Coriobacteriia > Coriobacteriales > Coriobacteriaceae > Coprousia. The sequence goes on from CASELS010000004.1 coordinate 13,987, forward strand.
CCACAGATACGTCGTCGCGGAGAACTGCGTATGCGTTGTCTCGTCAAAGGTCGCCTTGTAGCCTATGAGCCGCATGTCGCGAAAGCGCGGACTCGCGATGAGGGCAAAGAGGAGTTTCTTGAGGTCCTCGGGCACAAACCCCGTGAACATCGTGTCGAAGCGCTCGGCACGCGCCAGGTCCTCAAACCGGGCGGCGCGCAGCGCGGCGGGCGCCACCAGCGTGCGCAGCCGCGAGAGCGCGGCAGGCGTGCGCGGGACAGAAGGCACTATGCCCGCCCCGTCGATCATGGCGGCCTGCGAGAATATGGCCGCGTCGATGACATTCACCGGCCGCTCGTCAAACGAGGCGAGCTCGTAGCCGAGATATTCAAAGACGTTCGCCACCGACGGGGACCTTTCGATAAACACCGTGCACTTGTAGCCGCTTGTACCCAAACACGCGCCGGCAGATGCAGTGGCGCTATGCCGGCAGGACGATGATAAACACGGTATGCTCGGGCGACGATTCACAGGAGATGGTGCCGCCGTGCGCCGTCACGATCTCCTTGGCAATGGCGAGCCCCAGACCGGCCCCGCCGTGGTTGGTGGCACGCGCGGCATCAAGACGATAGAACTTCTCGAAGATCACCTTGAGCTTGGGGGCGGGAATGGGGTCGCCCTGGTTCTCAAAGCGAATCTCAACCGGCCCCTCGGCATGAGCGGCCGCGGCGGCATCGCCCGACGGCTGAGAGGCGGAAGCCGCAGCCAACGATGTACCCAGGCGACGGGCGCTCACGCGAATCGTCGAGCCCTCGTAGCTGTAGGCGATGGCGTTTTTCATGACGTTGTTGAACACGCGCGCCATCTTGTCCGCATCGACCAGCACCGAGAGCCCCTCCGGCACATCGACCTCGGCATCCTTGTTCTGGGCGGAAAGCGTTGGGTAGAACTCGTCCACCACCTGTGCGAGCAAAAGCGAGAGGTCCACGTAGCCGCGCGTGAGCACCATATCGTGGAAGTCGAAGCGCGTGATATCGAAAAACTCCTCGATAAGGGCATCGAGGCGCCGCGCCTTCTCGAGCGCGATACCGCAGAAATGGGCACGCTGCTCAAGCGGCAGGTCGGGCGCTTCCTCGAGCAGCGAAAGATAGCCCACCACACTTGCGAGCGGCGTCTTGAGGTCGTGGGCGAGGTAGGTGACGAGGTCGTCTTTGCGGGCGGCATCGTCGCGCAACGCCTGTTCCGCCTTGCGCTCGCGCTCGCGCACGCGGTTGACCGCACTCTCCACCTCGAGGAAGCTCCCGTCGAGCTCGTCCCAGTTGTCGCGATGCTCGATCAGCCGGTCCACGATGTGCGCAGAGATAACGTGGTCGGCCTCCTCCTGCCCGCGGTCATAGCCGTAACGGTACATAGAGCGCCCGGCAAAGTACGCCCCGCACACGGCGACGGCAAGCAAAAAACCGCCGATCATGAACACGTGGTCGAGGCCAAAGACGATGGGGGCGGTCACGCTCTCTGAAACGATGAAACCCACCAGAAGCGTGGCGAGCCAGGCCGCCCCGCCCATGATGACGCAGCGGCGTACCGGCGGGAAGCGATCGATAAGCAGGTAGCCCAAAAAGAGCAGCACCACAAAAAGCAGCAGCTGATCGGGGCCGACCACCACAAGCAGCACCACAAAGAGCATGCAGATGGAAAACGCTCGGTTCCCCATGAGCGCGCTCAGATGCTCGAGCAGGGTCTTGGGGGCGAGCTCCTCGTCGGCACGATCGACAAATGACTCCGAGGCAGCGCCGCTTACCGGCGCCGCACCCACAGCCTGCGCATCGGCAGGGGATGCTGACGAGAGACGGGCAGGCGTATCGTCATCCCAAAACGGAGCCGCCCCGTCCGCCGTGACACGTTGCGCGGACGCCTCGCTTGGCGCGGGCGCTTCTGCCGGCGCATGCTCGTGCGCAGAGGCGCTGTCTGCACGCCGCGCCTCGCCCGTAACCGGATTCACCGGCGCGTGGGCCTCACGTCGGCCCGCCCAGATCTTGTTCGCCATGCGCTGCACCCCCCGTCTCGCGCTAAGCGTCGCGTCGCTCGCCTATGCGTCGATGGTATACCCGACGCCCCAGATGTTGCGAATGAAACGCGGATTGGCCGCGTCGTCGCCGATCTTCTCGCGCAGGTGGCGGATGTGCACCATGACGGTGTTGTTGGACCCCGCCATGAACTGCTCTTTCCACACTGCGGCAAAGAGCTCCTCCACGGGAACGACCTTGCCGCGGTGCTCCACCAGATACAGCAGAATCGCATACTCGAGCGGCGTGGTGCGCACGGGTTTTCCGTCCACCGTCACCTGGCGCGCGTCGCGGTTGATGGAAAGCCCGTTGACGTTTAGGACCGCCTCTTCTGCCTGGTCGCGCGTGCCGTAGCTTGTATAACGCCTGAGCTGCGCTTTGACGCGGGCAACAAGCTCCAGCGGCCTAAACGGCTTGACCACGTAGTCATCCGCCCCCAGCGAGAGCCCTTCGATCTTGTCGGACTGGGCGTCGCGCGCGGTGAGCATGATGACCGGATAGGTGTGGTTTGCGCGCACGGTGCGCAACAGCTCGAACCCGTCGATATCGGGCAGCATGATGTCGAGAAGGGCAAGATCGAAATCCTGCGTGAGGATGGCGCGAGCGGCGTCCGCCCCGTTATAGGCGAGCGTCACCTCGTATCCCTCGTTCTTGAGGTAGATTCCGACCAAATCGGTGATGGCGCGCTCGTCGTCGACGACAAGAACGCGCGGTGTGTGCTGAGTATTCACGGGCACTCCTTCCCTGGCCCCCATTATGCCCAGACACCTTCTAACGCCCTACCGCGCAAGCGGAAATTAAGGGGGCGTTAAGGCGCGACCACGAAAGCCCCACGCATGGGCATCACGATGCGGCAGCGAGCTCGCGCTCCGCGGCGGAAAGGCCCTCGGGCGAGGCCATGAGGCCGAGCACATCGCCTGCGCGCAGGACCTCGTCGGGCGCGACGGCAAGCGTTACCGCCTCGCCGCGGCGCAGCGCCACCACCTGCGCTCCCGTGCGGGCACGCAGATCGCTCTCTGCGAGGGTGGTGCCGGCAAGAGCGCTCCCCTCCTCCACCTCAACCCAGTCGAGCTCGAGGTCGCGCATCGCCGTCATGAGGCGCTCGACCGCACGGACGCGCGCGAGCTGCGCGCCATCGCCCAGAGCCTCATAACCGCTCTCGCGCAGGTCGTTCGCGTAGCCCTGAATCTGCTGGGGGCGATAGCCCAGGCGCAGCAGCGCATGGCGCATGAGCTCGATGCCGCCCTCCAGCTCGGGGCGCACCACGTCAGCGGCGCCCGCCTCTACGAGCGCCTCGACCGCACCGTCGGAGTCGGCACGCGCAACGACCGTGAGCCTCGGCGCGAGCTCGCGCGCCTCGCGGGCAACAAGCTCGGCGGACGCCTCCTGATCGATGGCGACCACGAGCAGGCGGGCCGCGTCGAGCCGTGCGTGCTCGAGAATGGTGGAGTTGGCCGCATCGCCCTGGAGCACCATGAGGCCGGCTGCCTCAGCCTCCTCGGCCGCCTCGAAGGCGCGCTCCACCACCAGACACGGAATATCGAGCCGGGCGAGCACATCTGCCACGCAGCGGCCCGCATGGCCGTAGCCCACCACGACCACGTGGTTGGCGAGCGTCTTTGCACCGGGCGTCTCGATGGTGCGCACGTGACGGTCGTAGAGCTTGTGGAACAGCGGGTGCGCGCCGAGCACGTGCTCGAGCGGGTCGACAGACTTGAACACAAACGAGTTGAGCGCGATCGAGATGACGGCGCCGCCCAAGATGAGGCTGTACTGCTCGGAGGTGAGCACGCCGAGCGACACGCCGAGCTGCCCAATGATGAAGGAAAACTCGCCTATCTGCGAAAGGCCGGCAGCAACGGTGAGCGTGGTTGCAAGCCCCGCGGAAAGCACGATACCCAGCACCATGTTGATGAGCCATTTGCCGACCATGATGAGTGCCACGATGGCGAGGAGCTCGCCCAGGTGCGACACGAGCACCGCCGGGTCGACCATCATGCCCACCGAGGCAAAAAAGATGATGGAGAAGAGGTCCTGGAAGGGAACGGCCTCTGCCGCGATGCGGTGCGAGAGCGCAGACCCGCTCACCACCACGCCGGCCAGAAACGCGCCGAGCGCAACCGACACGTTGAAGACAAGCGACGCGACCATGGCGACGCCGAGCGCCACAACCACCACCGCGAGCTGGAAAAGCTCACGCGGGCAGAAACGGGCGATCTTGGTGAGAAGCCACGGCAAAGCGCGCGACCCCACCACGAGCATGAGCGCCACAAACGCGGCCGTGAGCACGAGCGCCTCGACCACCTCGAACGCAAGCGCCGGACCCGCAACCTCGCCCGGGCCAAACACCACGGGCAGAATGACCAAGATGACGATGGTCGCGAGGTCCTCCACAATGAGCCAGCCGGTGGCCACGCGCCCGCCCGCGCTCTGATAGCGGCCCGCGTCGGTGAGGTTGCGGATGAGCACGACGGTAGAGGCGATACTCACCGAAAGGCCCAGCATAATGCCCGCCTCGCTCGACCAGCCAAGCGCCTGCGCGAGCCCCCAGCCGGCAAGCGTGCCGAGCGCGATCTGCAGCACCGCGCCGGGGATGGCGATGCCCTTGACCGAGAGCAGGTCACGTATTGAGAAGTGCATACCGACGCCGAACATCATGAACATGACGCCGACCTCGGAGAGCTGACTCATGGCATGCGAGTCACCGATGAAGCCTGGTGTGAAGGGCCCCACCGCAAAGCCGCCGAGCAGATACCCCACGATGGGCGGCAGATGGAGCGCTCGCGCAACGAGACCGCCGGCGAACGCCGCGACGAGGGCGAATACAAAGGTGAGCAGCAAGATGGTGTCGCCGTGCATAGAGTCCTCTCGGGTAGGTAAAACGGTATGCGGACATGCGGCGTCGGGATCACGTGTGGCGCAAACCCGCGGCGTCGCGATACGAAAAGCGGCCCTCTCGGTGACGCGAAGGCCGCATGGCATATGTACGCATCTTTGAATTTCCTATACCCGCAAAGATGTGACGTATTCAGTAACAGAACATTTACGCATCTAGATAGGCCACAAGGCCGTCGAGGGTCGCCTCCGCATCGGCGCGCCCACGCTGATAGACCTCCTCGAGCACGGTCGGGTCGCGCACGACCGCCGGGGTCTTGACCGAGGAGCTCGGCCGCACCACAAAAATATCGCCCGCTTGCTCGAGGCGCTCGATTGTATCGAGCGTGGCATTGTAGCGCTCGTGGCGATTGGCGAGCTGCGCCACGAACTGAGGATAATGACGGAACCACAGACGCAAAAACGGCATGATCGCATTGGGTTCCTTGCGGTAGCCCTGCGGCTGCGTGAGAACGAGCACCGTCTTTTGGTGCCCGCGCGCGAGCATCCAGTCAAGCGGGATGGAGTCGGCCACGCCGCCGTCGAGGAGCAGTCTGCCGTCCCGCTCGACCGGGCGCGAGAGCACCGGAATCGAGGCCGACGAGCGAATCCACTCGATAATATCGTCGCCGTCACCAGAAAGCTCGTGATACACCGCCTCGCCCGAGGCGAGGTCGGTCGAGGTGGTGAAAAACCGCATGGGGTTGCGCTCGAACGTGTCCAGGTCAAAGGGGTCGTGCACCCAGGGCACCTCACCGTACGCAAAGTCTTTGCTGTAGAGGTCTCCGGTGGTGAGCAGGTTTTTGAAACCGCTGTAGCGCGGGTCTGCGCAGAACCGCTCATTGTAGCGACGGGCGCGCCCGATCTGGCGCGATTTGAAGTTGCACCCAAACGTAGCGCCCGCAGACACGCCCACGACCTCGGCGGCGGTGATACCGTGCTCCATCCACACATCGATCACGCCCGCGGTAAAAAGACCGCGCATGCCGCCGCCCTCGAGCACCACACCCGTGGTATCCGCCCCGCGCACGGGCTCGGGCGCGGGCACATCCACAATAGGATCGCCCACAACATAGGTCGTTCCCTTGGGCGTTGTTATGGTGGTCCGGGCTTGTGACATTATCGGTCCTTCCGTCAACTCGTCTGCAGGACAGTATACGCGCAGCGCCGCCGCCGAGATTCCCGCATTGCGCAAAGGGGTGCGGGTATACCATGGGAGCATCACGACGCCAACGGCAGACGGGACACGCGCATGGACCAGTTTCTCACCCAGCTCCTCTCCATCCTCCCCGAAGGTTGGATGCGACAGGTCGCCTGGTTTGCCATCCTTTTGGCGATAACGTTTGTCTGCGAGCGCGCCATCGCCCACGGACTCCGGCGCATTCTGCGCAGCGATGAGAATCCGCTTCCCGCAACCTCCATCATCGTCAACATCGCCCGCGGCGCCGTCTGGTTTGTAGGGGGAAGCATCATCCTCGAGACCTGCTTTGACGTCAACGTGAGCACCTTCGTTGCCGCCCTTGGCGTCGGCGGTATCGCCATCTCGCTCGGCTTCCAGGACACGCTCTCCAACCTCATCGGCGGCCTGCAGCTCACCTTCATGCGCGTTGTGGCTCCCGGCGACCACATCCGCGTCGGCACCGACCAAGGTGTAGTGACCGACGTGGGGCTGCGGCACACCACCATTGAGAATGCTACCGGTCAGACCATCATCATCCCCAACTCGGTTCTGTCGAAAAGCTCCTTTGTCAAGCTGCCGCCGGCGAGCCTCGTTGTGGTGCCCTTTGCCATCACCTCGACCGAAAAGCCGCTCGCAGAGGACGCCGACCGCATAGCGCAGGCGACCGAGACGGCCGTGTGCGCAGTCTCCCCCATCGTCTCCGACCCACCCGTCAAGGTACTCTTCTCAGACATCACCGAGTACGGCTTCCGTGGCAAGGTCATCCTGCGCATCGAGGACCCGGAGCTCGTCGCCGCCGCGATCGACGCCGCCGTGCGCGCCATCGCCCCGTTTACGCGGTAGCGCGTTCGCGCGGAAGAAGACGCCATATCGCTTCCTTTGGGTATGATGAAACTCTGAGACAGCACAGAGAGGAGCCATCATGCCCGTTATCAAGACCCATGTATCCACGCCCATCCCCGAGGATGCGCGCATAGCACTCAAGACCGCATACGGATCTGCCATCGAGGCCATCCCTGGCAAGTCCGAGCAATGGCTCATGTGCCTTTTTGACGAATGCGCGCCCATCTACTTCGCCGGCGACGACACGCAGCCCTCTGCCCTTATCGAGGTGGGCGTCTTCGCACGCAGCGAGGTACCGGCCGCTGCATGGGACGCCCTCGCTGCCGAAGTGACCCAAAGCGTGGCGCAAACGCTCGCCATCGACCCCTCGCGCATCTACGTGAGCTGCTCGTCTACCCCCAACTTTGGCTGGAACGGCAGCACGTTCTAGCGCCGTCCCGCGCACACCGCCCGGTAGAGCCGACCTATACCATCTCAAAGGACCACCATGGACGCACCTCTTAATCCGACCGATACCACCGAACCCGCAACGCCGGCGGCGCGCGCAACTGACGGCGCCGTCAAGCCGGCGCCAAACGCCTTCGAGTACACCTACAACGTGCGCTACAGCGAAGTCGGGCATCGCGGCCTCATGACGCTCCCTGCGCTCATCAACGCTTTCCAGGATGCGAGCACCTTTCAGTCCGAGACGCTCGGCCTCGGCATGGCATGGCTCAAGCACGAGAAGCGCGCCTGGGTCCTCACCCACTGGCACATCGTCATCGATCGCTACCCGTCGCTCTGCGAACCGGTAACAGTGGGCACGTTTGCCACGCACTTTAGAGGGTTCACGGCAAAGCGCTGCTTCTACCTGCGCGATGAGGCGGGGCGCTATATCGTGCGCGCACTGTCGTCGTGGGCGTTCATGGACCTTGCCACCATGCGCCCAACCCGCCCGACGCCCGAGCACATCGCCCCCTACGGCGAGGCGGAGGCGCTACCCCTGCCTGCCGAGAGCCGCCGCATCGAGCTGCCCGAGCATCTGCGCGACGGCGAGCCCATCACCGTTGGGCCGAGCCTTATCGACACCAACGAGCATGTCAACAACTGCCACTATGTCCAGATGGCCTTCGAACAGGTCGCTCGCGAGGACCTGCCCGAGCAGGTGCGCGAGCGCGGAGCTAGGGGCGTGCGCGTGGACTACCGCCGCGCCGCCGTTCTCGGCGACGTCATCTATCCGCATGTTGCCATCGATGGCGACCGCGCCGTCGTGACGCTCACCGATCACGAGGGTGCCACGTTTGCCGTCGTCGAGCTGCGCTAGAGACGAGCGAGGAAGCAGGCTGTGCCATGAGTTCTAATCGGATCATTCGCTGGGGCATCTTAGGGGCGGGGCGCATCGCGCACCGCTTTGCCGCGAGCCTTAGATACGAGCCGCAGGCAAAGCTCGTAGCCATCAGCTGCCGCTCCGCTGCCAAAGCCGCTGCCTTTGCAGAACAGTTCAACGTTGCCACCGCAGATGCGCTTTCCGACGAGGCGCTCGGCGGCGAGGCGTGCGCAGCGCACGAGACCCTTCTCGCACGCCCCGACATCGACGCGATCTACCTCGCCCTCCCCCACGGCCTCCACCGCGTCTGGGCGATACGGGCCCTGCGTGCGGGCAAGGCCGTTCTCTGCGAGAAGCCGGCGGCGCTTTCCGCCGATGAGATGCGCGAGGTGGCAGCTGTCGCTCGCGAGACGGGCACGCTCTTTATGGAGGCGATGAAGACCCGCTTCACCCCCTGCTACGCCCGCGTGCGCGAGCTTGTTGTCGCCGGCGCCATCGGTAGGATCACGCGCGTAGAGACCGCGCTGGAAAACGATATGGGCGAACGTCTCTCCTCGAGAACGGACTATATGTCCGACCCCAAACAGGGCGGCGTGCTGCTAGACACTGGCATCTACCGCGCCTGCTGGCTGGAGGACTACCTCGCGGGGCAGTTTGAGGTTACCAGGTCGTGCGCTCGCTTTGATACCGACGTGGATAGCTTTGTCGACGCCGAGCTCTCCTTTGCCGGTCAGGGCGACACCGATTCGCACGTCACCCGTGCAGCTGCCCCAAACGAGCAAGCCACCGCTCGCCTCATCACGGCATGTGACAGCGACGAGCTCCCGCGCCAGGCACGTCTTATCGGCACCAAGGGCACCATCATCGTCGATGACCTGCATCGCCCCGTTCACGCCCAGGTCTGCATCGAGGGCGAGGATCCGTATGCCATCGACCTCCCCTATGAGGTGGACGATTTCTACGGACAAATCCACCACTTCTGCGAGCTTATGCATACCGGCGCCACCGAATCTCCCGTCATGCCGCTTGCCGCGAGCATTCGCTGCGCCAAGATGCTCGACGCCATACGCGCAAGCCTCATCAGCTAGCCTGCAATTCCCTTTAGGTACGCAGCGCTAAAGGCGAGGCGGAGCCACAAAAACTGCCTGAGGATCCGTCAGTCGTCAGCGATGCGTACGCCCAAAAGCCCGATAAGGTCCACCGCCTGCTCTGAAGCGATCACACAACCGCGCAGCTCACGATAGTCCTGCGAAACAACAAGCCCACCAATGCGGCAGGACGTCAGATCGATGCCCGAAAGCGAAGTGCGGATGAACTCGGCGCCGGTGAGGTCGCAGTCGGAAAAGCCCGCGCTCTTGAGGACGAGCGCATGCCACGAGCTCTCCGCAAGATTGGTCGTGCGCACGCGCAGCCCGCGCACGTTCGCCTCCGAGAAGTTCGCATAGCGCAGCTGGCTGTCATCGATAAAGGCGCTGGTAATACGGCTCTTGAGAAGGCTCAGGCCGGGTGCCGAGCAGGAGCAGAAATCGACGCGGTTGAGCCAACAGCGCTCCATGCGGCACGAGATAAACCGACAGTTCTCAAACCGCACATCGGTGAGCGTGCTGTTGGAGAAATCGACCCCATCAAAGACGCAGTCGTGAAATATCACCTGTTCGAACGTGGCATCGGTCGCATCGATGTCAGCGAGCTCGAGTGCGCGGAACGCACCGCGCGACACTTCCGCCTCGCCCGCTGCAAAGCAATCGGAAAGTTCCTCGGCGCTCAGCGTCGACTCCATGCGACCCGAGACATGGGCATATCCAGAAAACACCTTGTTTGTTTCCATACGACTCCCTTTGCCGTCTACGAAGCGATCGCGCGCTACCCAGTGCCGTTAGCTAGAAAAAGATGCGGAGGGCGTTGTCGTATGCCGCGCGCAGGATATCATCCGGTGCTTCACCCGTGCGCCTCGCTCGGTCACGGCTGAGGGCATCGGCCGTGAACGTGATCATCGCCGGTTCGCACTCGAGTCCGCGAATGGGCTCGGGAGCCATATAGGGGCAATCGGTCTCAAAGAGTATGCGGTCGAGGGGGCACGCCGCAAAGGCCTCGCGAACGGGCTCGTTGCGCTTAAACGTCGCCGCCCCGCCAAAAGCGATGTAGCAACCGAGCTCCGCGAACCGCTCCATGGTGCGTGCGTCCTCCCCAAAGCAGTGGAGGATGCAACCTGCCTCGGGTACGCCAACCTTGCGGAGCACACGATACGCATCCGCATGCGCCTCGCGCGAGGCGTCGTCCGCGTCGTTGCGCAAATGGAGCTCAACGGGGACGTTACGTTCGCAGGCAAGCACCAGCTGCCGCGCCATCGCATCCATCTGCACATCGTGCGGCGCCGTCTCGATATCGTCATCAGCGTCAAAGTGGTAGTCGAGCCCTATCTCGCCAATACCGGCGCATAACGGGTCATCGAGCGCGCGCTCAAGCACCTCGTGCACCGCATCGGTGTAGTCCGGCGCGCCGTAGGGATGGACGCCCGCGAGAAATCGAACGTTGTCTGCAAGCGCACAGCCCGCCGCACGTGCCTGATCGATCCACGACCGCAGAAGCTCCTGGTAGGCAGGCAGCTCCATATCGTCGCCCACGGGATCATAGAGCGTCACGAGGCGATGTACCCCCGCGCACGCCGCACGCTCGAGAACCCGAACGGGGTCCTTTGACCAGAAGCAGGTCAGATGCGCATGGGTGTCCGCAAGCGGCAGGGCGAGACTCGGGGCGGCATAGCTCTTGTCACCCCGTTTGGTGTGTTTGACAAACGTCAGCGGCTCGGTATTGGCGCCGTCGGACGCCTGGGGGCGCGGCTCGCACATCACAGCGCACCGGCCTTGCTCAGCGCGCAGGCAAGACGGACAAAATCATCGACCGAAAGCGTCTCGGCGCGTGCCGTGGCGGCAACACCCGTCGCAGCAAACGCGGCATCGAGCGCGTCTTTGGCAAAACCGTTTGCACCCATGGAGTTGCGGATGGTCTTGCGGCGCTGGGCAAACGCTGCATCGATCACGCGGCAGACATCCGCATGCCCGGGCAGGCACCCGGCCTCGGCACACGCCGCCAACGCCCCGCGCCCGGCAGGGATGCGGTCGAGCCTCACTACTGCAGAGTCAACATGGGGAGCGGGCAAAAAGCAGCGTGGCGGCACCTCAAAACGGCCCGTCACCTCGGCAAAAAGCGCAAGCTTAGCGGTATAGGCGCCGTACGCCTTGGTGCCGGGGCGCGCCGCAATGCGGTCTGCGACCTCCTTTTGCACCATCACGACGGCACGCTCAAGCGCGGGCATGCGCTCGAAGAAGTCGAGGATGATGGTCGCCGCCACGTTGTAGGGAAGATTCGCCACAAAAACGGTCGGCTCCCCACCCGCCGCCTCGGCAACAAGATCGGAGGGAACTTTAAGTGCGTCCCCCATAAGGAAACGGAAGTTGTCGTGTGCCGAGGCATGCGCGCCGAGCACGGGCTCAAGCTCGCGATCCATCTCAATCGAGACGACGCGGCCGGCCTCCTGCAGCAGCGCGAGCGTAAGAGTGCCGATGCCGGGCCCCACCTCAAGCACACGCTCCGTACCCGTGAGCTCGGCGAGCGCCATGATGCGCCCGATTACGTGGTTGTCGATAAGAAAGTTCTGCCCCAAGCGGTGCTTGGTGGCGAGCCCGAAGGCGTCAAGCAGCTCGCGGGTGGCGGCCGGGCTCGCCAGAGGTGACGTCGTCATCTAGTCGACCAGACGCGGGAAGAGCGGCTCGCCCTTCTCAACGGGCGCGCCGCCAGCGAGGCCACCCCACACGCAGGCTTGGGCGAGGTCGCTCGTCGGTGCCGCGTCGAGCGACAGGCGGCGACGCACCTCAGCCGAGATGCTCGGCATGAAGGGGTCGTACAGCTCGGCCACGATGCGGATGACCTCAAGGAGGTTCCAGATCACCAGGGCAAGGTCGTCGGCGCGCTCGGGATCCTTGGCAAGCGCCCACGGGGCCATGTCCTCGATGTAGTGGTTCGCGGCAGATACGATGGCGAGCACCTCGGCGGCGGCCCCGCTGTAGTCCATCGTCTCCATGCAGGCAGCGTAGCGCTCAAAAATGCCGGCGCATGCATCGCGCAGCGGCGAGGGCTCATCGTAGGTGGCGGGACGCACGGGCGCGCAGCCGTCGAAGTACTTGGCGCTCATATTGAGCGTACGGGAGACGAGGTTGCCCCAGCTGTTGGCGAGGTCGGCATTGTAGACCTGGCGCATGCGACCCCAGCTGATGGGCGCATCGGTCCCGTGCACAACGTCGCTCATGAAGTAGTAGCGGTAGGCGTCCACGCCAAGAAGCTCGAGGACCTCCTCGGGGGCGATGGCGTTGCCGCGGCTCTTGCTCATCTTCTCGACCTTGCCGGTCTCCTCGTTGCGCACCGTGAGGAAGCCGTGCACAAAGACCTTCTCGGGAAGCGGCAGACCGGCGGCCATAAGAAGCGCGGGCCAGATGACGCAATGGAAACGGATGATGTCCTTACCGACCACGTGCACCTGCGCCGGCCAGCGGAAGGCGAGCTCATCGGCCGCCTCCTCGCCCTCAGCGCCGTAGCCCACGGCCGAGAGGTAGTTGATCAGAGCGTCGACCCAAACGTAGGCAACGTGCTTCTCGTCAAAGGGGAACGGCACGCCCCAATCAAAGGTCGAGCGGCTGATGGAGAGGTCCTTGAGACCGCCCTTCACAAAGGAGAGCACCTCGTTGCGGCGCGTCTCGGGCTGGATGAAATCGGGGTGCGCCTCATAGAAGTCAAGCAAGGGCTGCTGGAACTCGGAGAGCTTGAAGAACCAGCTCTCCTCCTTGATGCGCTCGAGCGGGCGATCGCAATCCGGGCAGAGCGGGTGCTCGGGGTCAGCGGGCTCCTCGCCCGCCGCGATGCGCTCCTCCTCATGGTGGCGCACCTGGGTCTCGGTGAAGTACGTCTCATCCGGGCGGCAATACCAGCCGTCGTAGGCGTCCTTATAGATGTAGCCGCGCTCGAGCAGCGTCTCGAGGAACTTCTGGACGCCAGCCATGTGGCGGGGCTGCGTCGTGCGGATGAAATCGTCGTTGGAGATATTCAGCGTCTTCCACAGGTCGCGGAACGCCGGCTCCATGGAATCGCACCATGCCTGCGGGGAGTCGAAACCGTTTTTCTCCGCGGCCTCAGCAACCTTCTCGCCGTGCTCATCCATGCCCGTGAGGAACTTGACGTCGCGGCCGCAGGAACGCTGGAAGCGAGCCTGAACGTCGGCCAGAACGGTGCAGTACGCCGTGCCGAGGTGCGGGCGGGCGTTCACGTAGTAGATAGGCGTGGTGATGTAATACGAAGGCTGCGTATGCTCCATGATGCGCGTCCTTTCTTTCACGGCACGGGGCCGATAGGGTGTGACTCAAGACGCGGTCGGCGCCGCGTCGGCTAAAGAGGGATTTTACCGCAAACGAGCGTCTTGCATGTCGAGTACCAGCGCGTACACGTCCCGCCGTTTGCGAGAAAACCGCTGCGAAAGACGTTTGGCAATTGCCGAGGCGGCCTCACCCGCATCGAGCGCGGCCTCAATCTCTGTCCTCAGGACAGCGTCGATGTCGCCCGCCGCACCCCGCGGAGCACCCGCCGGGGAAGCGGCCCTCAGGGCAGCGAGCTCCTCGGTATCGGGCGGAGCGACTACGATAACAATCTCCCCTTTAAGCTCCTCGCGCTCTGCCACCTCGCGGGCAAGTTCGGCGGCAGGAAGGCGAAGCACCTCCTCGTGCAGCTTGGTGAGCTCGCGACAAAGCGCGGCCTCGCGACGGGGATATGCCTCGGCAATAGCAGCAAGGGTTGCCGCCGCACGATGGGGTGATTCGTAGAACAGAAGCGCCCCCGGGACCGGTGCGAGCTCCGCCAAGCGCCGCGTGCGCTCCCCCGTCTTGCGCGGGAGGAATCCCTCAAAAAAGAAGTGCTCGCACGCAATGCCCGAGCTCACCAGCGCCGTGATGCATGCAGTGGGACCCGGTATGACCTCAACGTCAACGCCCTCTGCGCGCGCGGCATCGACGAGCACCTGCCCGGGGTCGGAGACGCCGGGCATACCCGCGTCGGAGGCGAAGGCGATGGTCTCTCCTGCGAGCATTCGCTCGACAAGGCCCGCCGCGCGAGCCGCGATCACGTTCTCATCGCAGCGAACGAGCGGCTTGCGCTGACCTATGTATGCCAAGATCTTGCCGGTCACGCGCGTGTCCTCGCAGCACACGGCATCCGCCTCAGAGAGCGCCTGTGCCGCGCGAGGAGACAAATCCCCTAGATTGCCGATGGGCGTTCCCACTACATAGAGCTTGCCCGCGGCGGGCGAGCCGTCCGCATGCGTGCGCATATCAGACCGCCCCGCTAATCAAGCATGGCACGCTCGAGCGCACCGAGCGCCACGCGGGCATCCCAGGCAGCGATGCGCTTCTCAGTTTTCCACGTCTGGAAGAACCAACCCGCTGCATCGGAGAAGGAGGCGAGCTGATTAGAGATGAACACGCGCCCGTAGGCAGCATGGCCCTCCGGAGTGATCGAGGCGTTGGCGAATACCGCCGCGCCGGACCACTCTCCCACAATGACGGGGAATCCCGCCGAACGGGCTTCTTTGATGAGCTTGCGGTTGCGGGCAATCGCTGCGGAAAGGCCGCGCGGACTTGTGATGTCCTGGGCATTGTCGTCACGGTAGTGATACAGGTGCACGTCCATGATGACGTTCTGGTACTTGTCGCCGCTCATGAAGTGCTTCCACGCGCCGGGGTCGCCCGAAGCGGAGAACACCACCGCCTTGTCCTCTGGCATGTGTGCGCGCACGAGCTCATAGGCGTCGCGGTAGAAATTCCTGAGATAGTGACGGGGAATGCCGTCGCTTGTGGTGAACAGATTCACGCGCCGGCTCATAATCGGCGAGTCAAGCAGCTCCAAACCGATCAGACCCTTGCGCGACCCATAACGGACCGCAAGACGCTCGAGAACGTTCAGGGCGATATGGCGTCCGTTGGTTGATGAGTGCCACGCGGCGGTCGACTCGGGCGTGCTCGGCGTGGCGTTGGAATCGCCTTGCCCGCCCGGCACGGTCGCCAAATCAAGCAGCACGCCCATGTCGTACTTCTCGGCCCACTCGAAGGCGCGGTCGATATAGTCGACCAGGGGAATGTAGACCTCAGACTCGCTCTGCGAGCCAAAGGCGTACCACGGCACCGGGAGGCGCACGGCGTTCAGGCCGATTGCGGAGATGCGGCGAAAGTCGTCTTCGGTGATGAACGTCTCCAGATGCTGCCGCACGCGCTCGTTGAACTTGGTGGCGCCGAGCGCCGCCTGCAGCTCCGACACATTGGAGGCGCCGGTGGCAGCAAAGAGCGAGGGCGTGACCCACGGCTCGGGAAGAAACCATCCAGAAAGGTTGACGCCGCGAATTCTCTCGAACATACCCGCTCCATCCTCATCGCTCACACTGCTCGCACGGTCGTGTCCATGAGTATAGCCGATGCCCCGCACGCCCGAGAGCGCAGGCGCAGGCGCAGTTTTAGAAAAAGAAATTTCTCCCTTGACCCTACGGACGTTTTTGGTATATTTAACAAGCTGTTCTTGAGACAGCCCCGGTCAGATAGCTCAGTTGGTAGAGCAGAGGACTGAAAATCCTCGTGTCGGGGGTTCGACTCCCTCTCTGACCACCATCGCAATTCGAGCAAGCCCGCAGACCACCTGCGGGCTTGCTGCTTTTCATCGCACAGATCTTACAGTGGCTCCTCTATTCTGTGCGCCCTTAGAGAAGCGACCTACTGCTGCCGTCCCGCTCCTTCATGATCGCCACGCGCCCATCAATCTTTCTCACCATCTCCGGAAAACCTAGAGACGACAGGAGATGGCCGCCGACCTTATTCCCCTTCAGATAGTCTCTGACGAGGCTGGTCAGCTCTCCCAAAAACTCATAGAACTCGCAACGTGTCAGGTATCTCTCGAGCATCCAAACCATCTTGTCGTACCCGATGTGCTTCCTGTCGCCGACATGAGCGCAGTACAGCCTCTCATCATGAGCACAGATATTTCTGAACTTAACCAATGCCTCCAAGCTCACACGCGCCGTATCAACGTCAAAGAATCCGAGCATCTTGCTGCCGAGATTCCCTGTGCTTTCGGCTATCGTCCGACAGACCGCCCTCTTATCGGCGGGCTTCATGAGGTTGAAGAAATGCTCGATGTTGCCGAATGTGAGATCGTTACATAACACCCAGATTGGAACTATGCCGTATTCACTCCTGTAGTGTTCAATGAAATCTGCAGTGCTCTTTTCCCTTCTCTTCTTGAGCACGAAGGTCAGGCCGCTGATTTCGCTTGCATAATCTTCCTCCGCCTTGCCGTAGCTGACAAACTCCTGTTTTGAACAGTAATTCGATTGCAGCAAGTAGTCGTCATGCCCTCTATGAGCTTCGGCGAAACAATAGGCGACCGCTGTCCTCACCGTCGCTTCAGCTTTTATCAGTCGGTTGAACGTCATCGCCCTCAAAGACCTGTCGAAATCAAACAGGTGGTACAAATCATTGAACGTGGTTCCCTTCCTATACCTATCATCACCAACGGCATTCGTGGCGTCGTCATCTATGAACGGACGCTTGTACCCGTTGACAATGGAGTAATAGCCCTCGCGCTGGAGAATCCTCGGAGTGGCTTGGTCCGTCACTACTCCGCGCGCTTCAAGCAAATCAACCTGTTGATCGATAGTGAGAAACGGCTTGCACATAGCTGCCTCTTTAATAAATAGAAGAGCGGCCACCCCCGTAGGGGCAGCCGCTCCGCGGACGCGAGTCCCGTAGGATCCTCGCGTCAATACCGCTGTCCCATACTATATCCGTTCACTTACGAATTCACAACTGTTTGACATCGACAGACGTTCAAGCACCGAAACCGCGGTTGAACAACGCAACAAGCGCCATGGAGGCACTGCGGCATGAACTGCGATGATGCCTCCCTCTTCATCCAAGAATGCGACATCAATTGGGCGAACCATAAAGCAGGTGTGCACCGAGCTGCATCGAGGAAACCCCAACACGCACGGAGGTCTATCTGCAGGCAACCCGTCCATCGTCCCGATGAGGCCAGTCAAGCGAGTAAAGAAGCGCTCTGCCACCTTAAGCTCGCAATCGTCCCACCCTAGCTCCCGCATTGCCCGCTGAAACCCGTAGGGGTCGCCACGAGGAGCGCAACGCGTTGCCTCGCCTCGCCATAAGCCGCCAAGTCGCTCGGCAACTGCTGCGCCAAGCCCTACCAATCTCTTTGTAAACGGCAGCACTATGCCACCACCCCCGGTCTCCAGGGATCTACCGTTATCGAGCGCGCATGCGTAAGCTCAAGAGGCGCGCCCAGAGACACGCCCGCGATAGAGAGAGCGCCCGGCCATGGCTGGAATCGCATCTCGCAGCGATAGGTATGCAACGCACCCACCAACTCCAGCACGCCCCCGTCCGCCGATGCGCCCTGCTCGCCGGCAACGGAAATCGACACACGGTAGCCCTCCATGGCCTCCTCGAGAGAGGCGGCAACCCGCGAAGCGCCGTCGGCGGCGCCCATGTCTCCCGGAGGAGAAACCGCCTGAGCCATGACCACGTCCGCCACAACATGATCGAAACGCGCAACCGCGCAGACAAAGAGCATCACGTTGTAGACCAAGATTGCGAGGACCAGCAGCACCGGCAGCACGACCGCCATCTCTACCGTTGCCTGAGCCTTGTCCTCCGCAACAGGAGCGCCCAGCCTCATGTCTTCCCACCTCCCAGCAAGTCTCGAACGCGCACGGTAAGGGGAAACGAGCCTCCGCCCGGAAGAGGAATCTCGGCGATGGTGAACGTCGTCTCCTGTATCACCTCGACCGCGCCGTAGCCCATCGCCTGCAGCAAGGCCGCAGGATCGGTGGTCCCAACTGTGATGGACCGCAACCGCTCCTGAACGTCCGCCAATCCCGACACCCCGGCGTGCGCCACAACGTTTGCCGAATCGGTAAGCACCGGCTTCATGAGCGTAAGATCGGCTGGTTCGAGGTCGAGCGCCTTCACCGCATCGTCCACACGGTCCTCGAGCCATGTCGCCAAAGGCCCCATCCCCCATTGCTTGAGACCCCCAAGCAGGTCATCCATCACGCCCGAGAGCTTTCCGGTCAGATCCCCATACGAGACCAGAAGGCGACCCCATAGGCCCATCACATCGTCGACAAGTCCGATTGCCCCGCCATCTGCCCGCTCTGCAAACGTGCCGAGGAACTCTGAGAGCACGTTATTCTCGGCGGTCGCTTTATCGGGAGCCAAAACGGCACCCGCCACAGCCCCGCGTGATGCAACAGACGTCCCCGGTGCAAAGGCACTTGTAAGCTCCGCGGGCGTAGCGGACTCACCGGTCACCGCAAATCCGAGCGTGCCGTTTCTGCCCGGAGGCGCTATGCGCGGGCGCTTACCGCCAAGCACGGACAGCGCGTCATCAAATGCGCCCGCCGCGCTCTCCGCCTCCCCTCGTGCCTTCCTCTCAAGGGCGAGCTCCTCGTTGCGACGCGCGACGTAATCCTCAAGCGCCAGCGTGAACGTGCGCAGATGATATTCGTAGCCGTTGTCGATCGAGGTGGATGCAGCGGGCGTCTTGCCCACGTCACCCACGCCGAAGCGGCAGACCTCGCACTCGCGCGCCGCCCCGGTCTCGGTGGCGGACAGGGCAAGCAAAGGTCCCGAAGAGCCGGTCGCACCCGGGCACGCCGACCCGTAATGAAGGGTAAGCCCCTCATCCTCATAGCTCGAGGGCCAGATCGTCTCACGGTACAGCTCACTTGCTCGCACCTCATCGGTATTGCGAGGTAGCAAAGGCACTGTCGAAACGACGACGCCGTCGACCTCTTCCACGCGCGCGTTCTCGAACTCCTTCAGCGCAAAACGGTAAAACGCCTCGCGCGCGGCGGCATCCGCAGCCGCCTCCGTGCCGGTGCCCTCCGGCGCATTGTGCTCAAGACGCCACCGGTAATATGCTCGGGTTCTGTCGATGGCGACCTGCGGGCTCCATGTGACGCTTGACGCGTAATCCGGGTTCTCGGCTGCCGAGAGGCCCGACAGGCTCGCGGCCCTCTCCTGCATGTTGGCACCTTCTTTTCCGCAATCAGCCAGCCACGCCTCTCGCTTGGCGTCTTCAGACGCCTCTGCGGCGCGGGCCAGTTCCTCGGCCGCTTCGTCCAAGCGCTCCGAGGTCTCCTTAAGCCCCTGCGTGGGGACGCCCGAGCCCTCCAGGGCAGGGAAGGACGATGCGCTCTCCCGCGGCGCAGCGATTGCCGTTCCCGTGTACGTTATCTTTTCTGAACCCTGCGCCGCGCATACGCGCGTCCCGTTCGCTGCCACCAGATAGGGCAGGGCATCCTCCAGCTTGGACAAGCCTTTTGAGGCGGAGGCGGCGAGGTCGTTTCTCAGCTCGAGCATCCGTATGCCAGCATCAACGGTCTTCTTCGCCGCCGCCTGGCCACCCGGAATCAGGAGGCCGACAAGCCCTGCCCCGGTTGTGCAGAACCCGGCAAGTCCCATGCTGAGAACAGCCGCATCGACCACCGTCGCAGCGGTGCGGTAGGAGGATACGACGTTCGCCCCGGCGAGCGCCGTCGCATCTGCCGCCGCCTGCACCTCACTCGACCGAGCCGCACTCCACACCGCCGTCGCCGCAGAGAACAGCAAGGTCAGCACAACCAGCATCGAAACGGCGGCAGCAACCGTGGTGTACGCGCCGTCCTCTATGAACAGCTCAACTCCAAGATGCGATCCACGTCTCATAGCTTCCCTCCAGCCAAGACGGACGCCCCTCATAAGAGACCTCGACTCTCACCAGCACGTCTCCCTGTCCGTTGCGCTCTCCCCACAGCCCGGCAAATGCCCCCAACACTGGCAACGGTTTGACCGCCCCCTCAATCTCGACGCGGACCTTTCTCGCCCCGGAGGATGCGGCAGAAAGCTCGATATCCCAGGCAAGGGGACCTCCCTCGTGAAAAAGCGCTAGGTCGGGGACGGCTGCAAGCCGACGAAGTGCGAAGGCGCGATACGCCTCCGCACCCCCATCGGAGCCCGTGACCATAAGACGTGCGGTTTCCGCTGCCGCCCCCTCCATAACCGCGCGTGTGTACAGCATGCACACCGGCTGCAACGCCAACAAGAGCACGAAGAGAAAACTCGGCAACAAAAGCGCCGCCTCCACCGTCGCCTGGGCTTTGCACTCCCCGAACACCTCAAAACAGCGCGATATCGAGCGCCCCCAGTCCGTTGAACTGATGGGAGGCAGCCTTGGACGCAAGGGCGACGAACGCCCCTCCCGCGCCTGCCTGCCAGAGCAGGCCGAGGACAACGAGCATGCCGAGAAAGGCGCAGAAAACGATTGCGTACTCGACCGTCCCCTGAGCTGAATCTTCGAACAGAAAGGGGCGCTCAACATCACCACCCCTCTCAAAGTGAAGGGGCCGCTGACGCCCTGAGCCGCACAACTTTGACCGTAGACCCCTCATCGTTCTCCCCCGCCTCAATCGTCACCATGTCCACCCATCCCTTTCCGTCACTCAAGAGCGCCGCCCATACATTTCCCGCGAGGTCGACGTATCCGCTCGTCACCAGATCGACTGATTCGACCTTGCGATACACTTCCAGCACCCCGCGCGCCGCCTCCACGATGTCTCTCGATTCCTTCCAAGAAACGCTCGTCGAAGCCTTTTCAGTCGCATCCTGAACGTCATCTTGCTCGAGAATGTCCATAAACGTCGCAAGAGACGCGGCCGCCCCTCCAACCTCTCCACCGGGCACACTTCCCGCAGCAGGAGTTTCCCCGTCCGACGCACCCTCCCGGTGCGGAGCAGCAACCTCAGCATCGCTTTCAATCGCGGCGAGAGCAGTCCCCTCGCCCCTGCGCTCTTGATCAAAAAGGCACCAGGAGGTACACAACGACGCCGCTAAGAGCAGCGCGAGGCCGATGCCGCGCGCCCTCGATGAGAGGCGCGCCCGGTGAAATCTGCTCACAGGCTGTTGATGCCGCTTGAGATCGCCTGCCAGAGTTCGCTCACCTTGTCACGAAATGCAACGATGGCGATGATCGCGATGACAACGAGCACACCGACCAAGATGGCGTACTCGGTGGTGCCCTGTGCGCTCTCCTCTCTAGTAAGTTCCCTTAGCGAGGCCTGAGCACGCCTCACAAGGTCACCTGCGCGCGCTACAATGCGCTCAGCTCCGTGCACGGCCGTTAATCCGTCGATGTTCCAAGCCATGGTGTCCTCCTTACCACATGCCGCTCGCCGCAGCGAACGGGCCCAATATAGACAGCAACAATGCCGGAAGAATGAGCGTGCCGGTAGGTATGAGAAGCTTTACCGGTGCACGTTCTATCTGACGCTCCACCTCGGCGCGGTGCGCCAATCTGATTTCCCGGCTTTGGGCAGAGAGCGTCTCGGTCAAGGGAGCCCCCAACAGCAACGCCTCGGAGACTGCGATGGCAAAGGTTTCAAGCACCTTGAGCCGACAGAAGCGGGCCACGCACGTGAGCTCCTCCTCTCTGGTACCGGCACCTATGCGCCAAGAAAGCAGTGCCTTGTCGAGCGCAGCTGCCAAGCGGGAGTCGTGCGATGCGCAATAGAGCTCGAGCGATGCGTCAAACGACAATCCCGCGGACAGGCCGAGGTTGACGACATCGATCATCTCTGAAGCCTCGGAAAGCGTGGTCACCGGCGCCGCCCGCTGCTTACGCGTGCGGACCGACCTCTCGAAGGCGCGCACCCGCCCCGTTAAAGAGGCGCGCGCCTGCCCAAGGAGCCCCATCAACCACAACCGGTCGGCAAGGGGCCAGGATGTCGCGAAGACGACCGAGGCCGCAGCCGACGCACTCGTCGCCGCTAAAAGGACAGTCGAATCGACCATCACACCCTCACCTCCATGATTCGCCTGATGAGAAGCCAGGCGCACACGTCAAGCGCCATGGCCACGGCTATGGCGATAGCTCCCCCGGGCGATGCCGCGCCCGCACGAAAATCCGACGAGAGCAGGGTAAGCGCCGCCATCATCGCCACGGGCATGACGCCGACGAGGCGCGCGGACAACCTCGCCTGCACGGTCTTGACCTCGAGCCGTCGAGCGAGTTCTATGCGCTCTCCCACCATCGATGCCGCACTCGCAAGAAGGTCTTTAAGCGGCGCGCCCGTACGCTGGGAAACAACGAGCGCGCTCGCGACGAGGTCCATCCCCGGTGCCGGAAGGCGTTCGAGAAGGCCGTTGAGGGCGTCTGCGGCAGAAAGGCCGCAGGATATCTCGAGCGACGCCTGCAGAAACTCGGAGCGAACGGGTTCTTGCGCATGGTTGCCCACAAAGCGCAGGGCTTGCGCCAGAGAGTGCCCGGACCCCAGAGAAATCGCCAGTGCCTGAAACGCCTCGGGCATGGCGCCCTCCAGCGCCTGGCGCCGCTCACGTCCTCGTCGCGCCGCACGGGCGGCGCACCACCCGAGCGGGAGCGCCGCGCCCACGGGAATACCCAAGGGGGATAGCGAGATAACTGCACCGGCGAGAGCCCCTGCGCAAACGCTTGCCGCAAGCGCTCCGCGGGCAAACGTGCGATCCGCAACAGCGCCGCGCGCGTCGCGACCAAACACACGGAGAAGCTCGTCGGCCCAGCCGTCCACCGCCGTTGCCCACACCGCGGGGATCGGGAGGGCAGCACCCAACCGACAAACAGCGATGCGAGCGGCCATCTTTCCCCCGGAAACCGCAGCGCGCCAATCCCTTCTCAGGGCGTCTGCCGCATCCGCCAGCACGGCAGCATGCCATGCGCTAAAACTCGCAGACAACGCTATGAAGCAGGGCAAGATTGCCTCCATTGCTCCACCTCCCCCTCGGTAAGCGCGCCCGCATCAAGGGCGGCGGCGATAAACGGCGGCTCTTTCTCGAGCGTCCACGAGGCGCTCGCGCGGTCGAACGTCACATACCGCTCGAGCTTGACCCCGCCTCCCGCGGCACGCGACACGCCCGAATAGCTCGACACAAACCGCCTGCCGTCGGGTCGCCGCTCGGACATGACGATGCCGTCGAGCGCAAGGGCGATCTGATCCTCAATCAGCTCCGAGGGCAGGTTGATCCCGTAGCGGGCAAGAAGGGTGAGGCGCACCACCGCCTCCTCCTCGCTTCCCGCATGAAGCGTCGTGAGAGACCCGTCGTGCCCGGTCTGCATAGCGCTCAGCATGTCAATGGCCTCGCCGCCACGAACCTCGCCCACCACAATGCGATCAGGACGCATGCGCAGGGAGTTCGCCACCAGATCGCGTATGGTGACGGCACCCTCTCCCTCGATGGACGCCTCGCGAGCCTCCAGACGCACCACATGGGGATGGCGCGCGAACTTGAGCTCCGCGGAATCCTCTATCGTCACGATGCGCTCGCCTATGGGAATCTCCGTTGAAAGCGCGTTCAGAAGCGTCGTCTTCCCTGACCCCGTTCCTCCCACGACCGCCAGGTCCTGCCTCAGCGCCACGGCGCACGAGAGTAGGCACGCATACCACTCAGGGAGGGACCCCAGCTCCACAAGCTCGCGAAGAGACGTGATGCGGTCCGAGAACTTGCGTATGGTAAGCGCCGGCCCGTCGATGGCGATGGGCGGGATCACCGCGTTGACGCGGTAACCGTTCTTGAGACGGGCGTTTACGAGCGGGCTTCGCTCATCGACGCGACGTCCGAGCGGCGCGATGATGCGATCGATGAGGATGCGGATCTGCTCGTCGTTCTCAAAAAAGTTCTCCATGGGATGGAGCGTTCCCCCGCGCTCAAAGAACGACGAATGGCAGCCGTTCACCATAATCTCGGTGACCGTGTCATCCTCTATGAGCGGCTGCAGAGGGCCGAGCCCCACGATGTCATCGAGGATGCCGTCGACCATCTCCTCGCGCGCCGCCGGGTCAAGCTCGAGCATGTCTTGGGCATTCACCACCGCTTCCACCGCGGGGCGCAGCTCGCTCCGCGCATGGTCCACGTCCTCATCGGCAACCAGACGCGTCATCTCGTCGTAGCCCACGCGCTCCATAGCATGACGCTTCACCGTACGCACCATGCCCTGCCGGCGGCTGAGCACAGGAGACGTGCGAACGGAAGTCTCTGCGGTAGCGCGCCGCACGCGTTCCATCACGCTCATCTTGCCTCACCTCCGCGGTGCCACGGAAGCCGAATGCGGGGCCTCTCGTGCGCATCCGCAGCTGGCACCTCTTGACTTGCTATGCTGAATCCGAGTTCTCTCAGCAGCTGATCTGTGAACGTACAGGCGCTCGAGCGGAACGTGCCAGCGTGCGTAAAGGCGTCGGAGAAATGCCCGATGGATGCGAGCCCTGTGAGCTCCTCCCCGCCGTCGGCGATGCGCCCCTTGCAGCCAAGGGCTGTCGTGAACTCAAAGCGCGTAGCAGCGTCCTCGCCACCATGCGGCGACAAGCGGTTGAAGACGCTCGCCATCTTGGTACGGGAAACACCGAGCCTCCCGGCGAAATCTATTGCACGCTCTGCAGAGGAGATGGACCCCGCGCCGGCATCCCCCACTACCAGGCAGCGGTCGCAAGAGGCGACTGCGGCGGCAACCGAATCGCTCCAATACAGAGAGGTATCTGCCACGATGAGGTCCGCCTCGCCGCGCATGACCTCAATCAGCTGCTCCACCGCGGACGCCATGAGCTCTGCGTGCTCGGGCGCCCGCACCGGCCCCCACAGCGTGAGCCCCGGCGCGACACGCATGGACGCGCGCACGATATCCTCCTCGCCAAGCGCCCCTGTTCGCGCCGGGCGCTCGAGTGCAAACGCGTCGCTCGGCTCCTCGATGCCCAAGATCGCATATAGATTCCCAAACATAAGGTCCAGGTCGAGCAAAGCACAGCGCAGGCCAACCTCTGCGGAGCGCAGTGCGAGAGCTGCGGCAACCGTCGTCTTTCCACAGCCGCCGCGGCCGGATATGAGGGTGATGAGAGGGGCTCCACCCTGAGCGCTTCGAACCGAGCGAGAACGTACGCCGGCGCCTCGCGACAACGGCGCAGGTGCCTCGCTTCTCGCGGAAGGCGATACGGCTGCATCGTCCCCGGCGGATGCGAACGCATCGGGCTCGTCGAGGTCATCGGCGTAGTTTGCGTGGGGCAGATGCTCCTCAGGGGCGCCGCCATGGATGGCTCCCTCGACAACGCGGGTCAGCCTACCGGTATCATGCGGCGCCCCAGAAGCAGCGTCATCGCGGCCTTTGTCCCCATCCCGTATCGCGGCCATGTGCCCCGTCTCCGCACCGGCCTCTCTCCCCATATCGGTCGGGACCTCGCCCTGTCCCGCGATGACCTCATTTGCCCCAGCATTGAATAGGCACGCTGCAAGAGCGGCATCTGCTCGCTCTGCCACAACAACAATCTGGGCAGCGGCGCCGCTCTGGCAAAGGCCCTCGACCAAATCCAGAAGGTCCCTCTCGGCGCCCGTCTCCCGCCCGATCATCACCGGCGTCCGCTCCCCCGAGCGGGCAAATGCCTCGATCACGCGCAGCAACGATTCGCCGTCCCCTACGCGCAGTATCTTCGCCCGAGGGTCGCGCAACTCAATCTCGCGCTGTAGCTCCGGATACCTATCGCAGGCACAGCATGCAAGCCAGACGTTCCCCATCATGCAGCCTCCTCGCCGTCCTCGTTACCGGAAGAATCGGACGTCGTTTGCTCCCCGACATCCTTCTCACCGTCTTCGTCGGCATCGCCATCAGATGTGTTCTCGCCGCTTGCCGCCTCGGGCATGGTAAGGCTTACCGCCCCCTTTGCCGTAGCGGTCAGAACCTCGCTCACCCGTTCGGGATCGATTGCCAGAGTCGCCCAGGTGATGGACGAGGATTCAGACTCCTGACCGTGCGCGCTCGTATCTATTACGCTCGCACTGCAAAGACGGTCAGCCACGCCATTGCTCGACACATACACGTCCACCTGATCGTTCGGAGCGATGGCTCCGCCCACGGCATGCTCCTCGTCCACCGCAACAGAGACGGCGACCTTTCCCGCAGGCACCTCGATAGCCCCATCGTGCTGCTCGAGATAGGTCGGGCAAATGACCGCGCGGGCGGGAATGGACGAAGTGGCGCGCTGGCCGACGAGGTCCTCGAGCGATGTCTCCGCTTCATCGGGAAGCAGGCTCGCCACCCATTCCTCGACTTGGACATTCGCCTCGCTCAAGACCTCGCCGGCATCCACATCGCGCGAGGCAACGCAGACGCTCACCAGCTCGCCGCCGTACGCGGCAAGCACTTCTTGGCGCGCCTGGTCCGCCTCTGCACGCACCGAGGAGCCGTACCAAAGGGCAAGTCCCGCGGCCAGAATGCCCGAGGCAACGCTCAGCATCAATCTTGTAGTCCGTTTCATGCGTCGCACCTCTCATCTCTCGGCCCAAAGCCCATCGGCTCCCCTTGGGACACATTCTCTGAGAGGCACCTGGAGACGCCCGGATCAATCTGAGAAAGTCCGACGCGTTCTTACCAATCGCTGCACACGTTTCTGACCAGCCTGTTAGATAACAACATGCAAGTCGGCTTCAGCGGTTTGTTTGTTTGCAGCGCGCACTTGAAGCGTTCCAAAGTAAGGCAAAATGAGCCCAAATCGCCCTATTCGGCAGAAAAAAGCCCTCCGCACCGCGTGGCGGAGGGCAATCTGATCGGTTTCTGACACCGGTGGAAAAGTAGAGAGCCGCGCGTGCTGTCTAGAGCTTCACATCGGGGTCGAGGCTCTGCGCACTCACGCGCATCTCTCGTGCAAGGGCCAGGCACGCCTCGAGCCGTACCTCGTCAATCTCACCTGTTGCAACAGCCTCGCGCACCGCGCAACCAGGTTCGTGCGTATGGGTGCAATCGTTGAAGCGACAGCCGTGCGCTGCCTCCACCACCTCGGGAAACACACGGGCAAGCCCCCGTTCATGCCCCACGAGCGGCAAGCTCCTCAAGCCCGGGGCGTCCGCAATCACGCCCGCGCCGGGAAGCTTCACCATCACACGGGCGACCGTGGTATGACGTCCCGCATCGTCGCGCGCGCGCACCGCGCTCGTCTCAAGCGCCTCATGGCCAAGAAGCGCATTCAGAAGGGTAGATTTGCCGGCACCGGACTCGCCCAAAATCATGGCGACCGTGCCCTCGGGCACGCAGGCGCGCACAGGGTCGAGCCCCTCGCCCGCAAGCGAAGAGGTCACAACCACATCCACGTGCTCGCCCACCAGGCGTCGCACGCGCGCAACCTCCTCGGCAAGCTCCTCGGGCGTGCAGCGGTCCGCCTTGGTGAGAACCACACTCGCCGCAGCGCCGCAATCCGCCGCAAGCACAAGGGAGCGAGCGATGCGGTCGAGCAGCACCTCGCCTGCACCAAGCGCCGCAACGATGAGCACCCGGTCGACGTTGGCACAAAGCACCTGGCGCTCGCCGCGGTTCTTGCCGCGCCAGCGCTCAAAGGTAGAGCGACGCGGGAGCACGCGCTCGATAACCCCCCTATCATGCCCGGGTGCCAGGCGGACCGCCACAGCATCGCCCACAGCGGGCAGAGCCATATCGTCTTTCTCGCGGTTACGCTTGGCAAAGCTCACCGCATGCTCGGCGCGAAATGTCGTGCCCTCGCAGGCGACCAGGGGAAATCCGCGGTCAAGGCGAATCACAAAACCGATGTGCATCTCATCAGGCGCCTCGGCCTCGGCGCAAAACTCCTCAAACGAACGGCACTGGGCATCGTCAAGCCGAAGATTGCTAAACGCAGGAGCATCTGCCAAGACATCGACGGGAGGCAAGTCCCCCGGTTGAACGACTTTGTCGCGCACCTCAGCCGAGCCATGGTCACGCCGTTTGCCGCGCGCCTTCTTTGCCATAGAGAACTCCCACCCTGTCAAACGTCTTATCTTGCCCATCTTATCGCACCGGTACGAACGTACCCCAGCAAAAAGGGCCGGGTGCAATCCCGGAGGGTGTTTCCCGCAGCCGCAAAGCGGCGAGTACCACACCCGAAGGGATTGCACCCGGCCCATATTGATACATGTGCTTTACGGGCCTATACGTTTGTTGACGAGGATGAATCAGGGGTCGTTTCCGCCTCGGCGAGAATCTTCTCGACATTCTTCTTGGCGTTAGTCGTACCCACCTTAAGCACGACCGAGGCCACACCGCCAAGTAACAGAAGAACGATCCCCGCTACGCCGAGCCCCATGCCGTACCCGCCAAAAAAACCGCCATATCCCAAAAGGAACCCGACCGCAACGAGCGAGTACGCCAGACGAAGCCAAACCGTCAGTCGCTGAATGGCAATCGTCTGGAGTTGAGCCTCGCGCAACGCATCAGAGCGAGTCCACTGAGAGGTATCGAGCGGCTTCAGCATGGGAAACTCCTTATAACTACAAGTGCAAAAGGCGAGGGCCCGCGTTGGGGGCAACGCGGGCCCTCACGGAAGAGGGAGGCTAGACCGTAGGAGCGGCGATGGTCGCAGCGCCAAAGAAGCCCACAAGCGCGCCGATGAAGGCAATTACCACGAGAATCAGCATGGTGACGATCGGGCTAATCTTCTTCTTGGTCATGAGCCACCAGCACAGCACGGTGAAGATGAGCGGCAGAAGCTTGGGATAGATGCCGTCGAGCGTGCCCTGAAGCGTGCCGCCGCCGGGAAGCTCAAGCGCAGTAGAGATGGAAACCCAGGTAGCTGCCACAGCACCGATGACCATGGTGCCGACCATAACGATTGCGTCGCGCAGCGCCTGCGCGTTGGGGCCGACGAGCGCCTCGACGGCCTTGCCGCCCATGTCATAGCCGCGATAGTAGGCGAGCTTCATACCAAAGTAAGCAAGTAGGTTCCAGACCACGATGTAGAAAATCGGGCCCAAGATGGAGCCGCCCTCGGAAAGACCCATCGCAATACCGAGCAGAATGGGGATGAGCGTACCGACGATGAGCGAGTCACCGATGCCGGCGAGCGGGCCCATAAGGCCGGCGCGAATGCCGTTGATGGTTTCATCGTCAATGGCCTCGCCGTTGGCGCGGGCCTCCTCGAGGCCGACCGTGACGCCTACGATCATGGAACCGATCTGCGGCTCGGTGTTGAAGAATGCGGAGTAGGTCTGGAGCGCCTTGGCCTGATCGTCCTTCTTATCGTAAAGATCCTCGACGATCGGAAGCATGGAGACCAGGTAACCGAAGGTCTGCATGTGCTCCTGCGAGAAGCAGGTGAGGTTGCCGTAGTACCAATTGCGGAACGACTTGGCGAGAGCCTTCTTCGAGACCTTCTTCTTTCCGGCCTCGACTGCAGTGTTGTCAGCCATTAGATGTCCTCCTCTTCCTCATCCGTATCGGAGCTGAGAGCGACAGCGCCGGAGCCAATCGATGCGAGCTTGAGTTTCATGGTGGAGATGTTGAAGTTGATGAGCGCGAAGAAGCAGGCGATGGCAGAGCACGCGATAAGGTTGCAGCCCATAACCGCGGCCAGCGTGAAGCCGAAGAAGAACGTCAGGAAGTCCGTCGGCTTGGCAATGACCTGCTTGAGCAGAATGGCGATACCAACGCAGGGCAGAAGCGAGCCAACCGCAAAGAGCGTCTTCATCGCAAGGCCGTCCATGGGAAGGTTCGCCAGGAGCGTGTCGACCATGCCCTGACCGGCAAGCGCGATAGCAAAGGTCGGGATGAACGAGCAGATGATGTGCGAAATCCAAGGCAGCACCATATCGACGAGGTAGAGCTTGTGAGTATCGCCCTTCTCGAGCCACTTCCAGCCCATGCCCTGCCATACGAGGTTGATCGTTGCAGTGCCATAGAACAGAATCGCGCCGAGGGTGCCGAGGGTGGCGCCAAGGGCCGTAGCGAGCGAAGCGGCCTCAGCGGACGCCGGATCGAGCCCGGCAGCGTGAATAGCGACCATCGCCAGCGGAATGCCCATGTAGCAGGCAGCGCGAACATCTGCAGAAACAGTACCGCCCGGCGTCACGAGGGCGATGTAGACGACCTGGATGGCGGCGCCCACGATAATGCCCGTCTGAATGTCGCCCAAGATGATACCGACCACGAGACCGGCGACGAGCGGGCGGCCGAGCGTATAGTTACCGATACTGGTTCCGCCGAGGCCAGGCATCGATGCCAGGCAGGCGAAGAGTCCCAGCAACGCCGCTTGGAACACGTTGATTTCCATGTGTTACCCCTTTCCTTCCTTCAGCCCCTTGTGGGGACCGTTTATCTCCTCTCGTGCATTATGGTTGCACGAGTCGGATGCCTCAATAGCACGCCGACTTAGAACCCGAACTGGCCGCGGAACTTGTTCCACTCGCCAATGCCCTTGTCGGGAATCAAGCGGAAGTCGACCGTATAACCTGCGTTCGTGATATCTTCGAACGCCTGGGCCTCCTCCTGGGTGATGGACTGGTTGTTGCCGAGCTTCACCGTACCGGGGCGGTCGTTGCAGGGCCCCACGATGACGGTCTTGACGTCGTCCGGCACAAACCCAAAGTTCACAAGGATCTCGCGCATGTCGAGCGGGTTCTTGGTAATCAGGAAGTAGCGGGTCTTGCTGTCACGCACCGTCTGGGCCTTCTCCTTGAAGTGGTCCATCGTCCAGACAAACGTCTTCTTGTCGGGCGCGGCGCTCTTGTAGGCGCTCTTGAGCACCGGATTGGAAGCGGCGGCGTCATTCACGGCGATGATGCCGTCGCACGGATACTCAACGGCCCAGCGAGTCACGGTCTGGCCATGAATCATGCGGTCGTCGATTCGGATAAATGAAATCATGGGGTTCTCCTCTCCCACGTTCGGCTATGCGCCCAATCGCGCAGCCCTTTACACACCTCTTTTGGCCCGAGCCCTTAGTTGCTCCGGCCGTCCGGTTAAATGTCGTCCTCGTCATCCTCGGACACCGCGAGCTCAACCTGACGAGCACCTTCATGGGCCTCGGTAAGCATTTGCGCAACGAGCGCGGAGGTCTCCGCGGTCTCGAGTCCCATGAGCGCGGTCATAGCCATGGGAAGACTCATGCCGCCGAGCGCCGTGGTATGGGCAAGCAGGCCACGATCAGCCAGAGCGTTCAGCGTATTGGTGAGCGGAGACCCGCCGATAATGTCACCGAGGACGATGACCTCATCCTCCGCCGTAATAGGAGCGAGAACCTCGTTCACGCGCGCCACAAAAGCGTCCGCACCCATACCGTCCTCGAGGCTAGCGCTCAGAACGTCCGGGCGCTCGCCCATGAGCATCTTGAGCACGCTGTGCAGACCCGGAGCAAATGTTCCGTGACTCACCAGAAGCAGATACCGCATTGCAACTCCTTCCCCCGCGCTTGGCGCGATAGTTGCTTTGTTGTGTCGTTGCAAAATAAATAATAGTGTTAACTATATACGGTTGAAATAATCACCGGTGAACGGTAGGACGTCGTTCCGTTAACGGTAGCAACTATTATCAATTAACAACTAAACGGTAGGTTTTCGCCGGTGAACGGTAGATTTGCCTCAACTCTTACCAAAAGGTGTTAACCATCTATGAAGCAGTCGACCTTTCAGAGGCATTCACCTGCAAGAGCCCATGCAAAGACGTGCCCGAAAACAACAACACCCCGCAGTAGCGGGGTGCGAGCATGCATCTATTTTATGCGGCAGTTTGTCCGCAACGCACGTTTCTACAGCTATTCGCCCCGCTTCTTTTTGGGCTTCTCAAAGGGCTCGCGATCATAGGTGATGCTGTACGCCTTCTCCAAAACATTCACGAGCTCTCGCGCGCTATCATCACCAAGCGACGCAAGTTGCTCCGCCACAGCGTTAACGCTACTGTCGCCTTGCCGCTTGGCGTGCTCCATGCCGGCAGGCGTGGCGGAGACGAGCACCTTGCGGCGGTCGTTCTCATCGTTCTTTCGCTCTACGTACCCTTTGTACACCAGCGAGTCCAGTATGCGCGTCATGCGTGGGCGAGTATAGCCGAGGGTATCAGCAAGCACCGACGGATTCATAGCGGTACCTTTGTCACAAAGATACTGCAGGACAGGCGCCTCCCCTACTGCAAGGGAGCGAGCCGTGCCAAGAGACCCCTTGGCAAGTCCCTGAGAATATACAATCAGTTTTCTCGCTGCAGCCTCATAATCCATGGCGCCCGACATCACTTCAAATCCCTCACCTTCCCGCACAGGGGAAGGATAATAGCTAACATCATTAACTGTTGCTATCATACCAAACTCACCTCATCAGCCAACAAAATAATGCGATTCTCGGTAAGCGGATGTTTTGGCCACGCGAGCTATGCAGACTCGCCCACAAGCCCTTCCGCGATGAGCGCCCGGGCAATCCCGTCATGATCGTTGTCCGTCGTCTGACGCGGAAATACAGCTCGAAGTTCTTCTGGCGCATTAGCCATAAGGTAGCCCTTCCCCACCGCCTTTAGCATGGGCATATCGTTGTGGCTGTCACCAAACGCGAGCGCGTCTGCTGGATCTGCACCCCACAGCTCGCAATGGGTCCGCACGGCATTTGCCTTGTTAGTGCCCCGCGGCATCACCTCAATAAGAATGTCCGAAGAGCGCATGACAGTAAGGGCGGAAAAGCGCTTACGAAGTGCATCCTCAACTGCCACCGTCTGCTCCGGGTTGCAGATGAGCAGAAACTTTTGCACCTCATCATGGGCGATGGACGCAACATCACCCTCACGGGCCTCTGCCATCACGATACGCTCCTCATTCTGGAGGCGAGCATCATCTTTACGCGGTGAGACCCAGTCTTCGAAGGCGTATGCGCTCCAAGTAAGGTCAAAACCCTCTTCCTCTATAAAGTCGACTACATCCTGCGCCGTCTTTTTGCTAAACCCGTGGTGATAGATGACAGAGCGGTCGCGGTCCAAAATGACGCCGCCGCTGTACGTGACCACCGGGCATACTATTCCGTTCTCTTCAAGCATGGGATAGGTGCCCGTGATACCGCGCGCCGTGACGACAACAAACGGAATCCCCCGCTCCTGTACGGCCGAAATCGCCGCCTTGGTGCGCGGTGTTATATGGTGAGCCGAGTTGAGCAGCGTTCCGTCGATGTCGCTGAAGATGATGGTCTGCACCGTGCGTTTCTCTACCGCCATAACGCCGCCCCTTTGCCCTCTGTTCCTCTATAGTAGAGAAAACAAATATCATGTTTGTACGGTATGTACCGTACATTTGATACTATAGCAAAAGTCCCGCGGTTTTCCGCACAACGGCGCCGACAGTGCACATGCAACGGGAGGCCTAATGGAGCTTTTCTCCCTCATTACCAATGAGCCACTCGACCTGACCTCGGCAACTCCGCTGTATCGGCAGCTTGAGGATCGCATAGTGCGCCTCATCGCCACCGGCGCCCTCGGGGCGGAAACCCCGCTACCCGCCGAGACCGAACTCGCAGAGAAGTTGCATCTCTCCCGTGCCACCGTACGTCGTTGCTTTGCCGACCTCGTCGAACAGGGCCGTGTGGTGCGGCGGCGCGGCCGCGGCACCTTTGTGGCACCTCCGTCTGCGGCACATGGCGGGCCCTCGCTCAACTTCTCGCAGCGCATGATCGCCGCCGGACTGCGTCCCTCCTCCCGCACGCTCTCCTTCAGCCGCGAGCAGGCTGAGGCAGACATCGCCCGCAAGCTTGGCGTCGATGTAGGCGAGGCGCTGTTCCATGTAGAACGCCTGCGTCTTGCAGACGGGCGCCCCATGACGCTCGACAACGTGAGGGTACTCGAGGCGGTCTGTCCTCATCTTGCCGAGGCAGACCTCGCACATCAATCGCTTTATGCGCTCATCGCTCAGAGCACAGGCACCATGCCCGCACGAGCAGAAGAGCATTTCGAAGCCGTAGGGCTCACCAAGCAGCAGGCTGCGCTCTTTGACCTGCCGGCCGGGGCCCCCGCCTTCCGCATCACGCGTGTTACCTACGACGCCAACGAGCGCCCCTTCGAGCTCACCGTCACGCTCGCGCCCGGAGATCGAAACAGCTACGAGCTCTCCTCCCCGGGCGGCCTCGCATAGCCAATAAGTCCGCACGTCCTGAGCCTGTCTCCGGTTTGTGCCAACGGCTCCGCATAACAAAGGGCCGGGTGCAATCCCGGAGGGTGTTTCCCGCAGCCGCGAAGCGGCGAGGACCACACCCGAAGGGATTGCACCCGGCCCAACGAGGCAGATGCGTACGTGCGCTTACGCGTCCTTCTCCACCGCGCGCATGATGGCCTTGTAGAGCTCCATGAGCGGGATGATGAGGAACGCGAGGCCAAGCGCGGAGGCAAGCGCCACCGGCGGCAGCTCCATGAAGCCAAACATCTCGGCCAGGAACGGCACCTCGACCACAACGACCGTCAGGATAAGCGCGAGCACCGCGGCACCCCAGAGCCACATGTTCTGCGTCTTCATGCTGAAGAGCGACTGACGGCGGCTGCGCATATTGAAGCAGTGGAAGATCTCGACCATGGACAGCGTGATGAACGCCATGGTCACGCCCTCTTCGTCGGCCGTACCGGCGATCATGTCGGCAATGTTGATGTAGCCCATGTCAAAGTACACGCCCACAAAGAAGCTGGCGAGCACGAGCGCAGTGATGATCACGCCCTGGACCACGATGTCGAGGCCCATGCCGCCGGCAAAGACGCCGTCCTTGGCGTTACGCGGCTTGCGCTTCATGATGTCGCCCTCGGCACCTTCCATACCGAGCGCGAGCGCCGGGAAGCAGTCGGTCACAAGGTTGATCCAGAGCAGCTGCACGGGCTGGAAGATGGTGAAGCCCACGAGGGTCGCCACAAAGACCGAGAGCACCTCGGCGATGTTGGCGGAGAGCAGGAACTGGATGACCTTACGAATGTTGTCGTAGATACGACGACCCTCTTCGACCGCGCTCACGATGGTGGCGAAGTTGTCGTCGGCGAGCACCATGTCGGCCACGTTCTTGGTGACGTCGGTACCGGTGATGCCCATACCCACGCCAATGTCGGCGCGCTTGATGGACGGAGCGTCGTTCACGCCGTCGCCGGTCATGGCGACGATGTTGCCGCGGCTCTTCCAGGCGTCGACGATGCGGGCCTTGTGCTCGGGCTGAACGCGCGCGTAGACGCTGTACTCGGTGACCTTCTCGTGGAAGTCCTCGTCAGAGATCTTGTCGAGCTCGGCGCCCGTGATGGCGTGGCCTGCGCCATCGCCCTCGAGGATGCCGAGGTTCTTGGCGATGGCCACGGCGGTATCGATGTGGTCGCCCGTGATCATGACAGGACGGATACCGGCCTCGCGGGCCTCGGCGATAGCGGGAGCCACCTCGGGACGTTCGGGGTCGATCATGCCGGAGAGACCGCAGAACACGAGATCGTGCTCGAGCGCCTCGGGCGAGCAGTCGGCAGGCACCGCGTCGTGCGTGCGGCTTGCGAGCGCGAGCACGCGCAGGGCCTCGTTGGCCATATCCTTGTTGGCGGCCAGCAGCTCGGCCTTGCGCTCGGGCGTGAGCGGCACGATCTGATCACCATCGTAGATATGCGTGCAGAGGTCGATCACCACGTCAGGTGCACCCTTGGTGTACTGCTCAAAGGTGCCGTCGGCCTCCTTGACCACCACGGACATCATCTTGCGACCGGAGTCAAACGGCGCCTCACCCACACGCGGGTGCTCGACGTCGAGCCCCTGCATACCGGCCTTGGCGGCATCGTTCACAAGCGCGCACTCGGTGGGCTCGCCCTGGGCCTCACCCTTCTCCTCGTCCCACTTAGCGTCAGAGCAGAGCGCCATACCGGCGAGGAACTTCTCCTCAGGCGCAGCGAGCTCGTGCTTCACAACGGTCATCTTGTTCTGCGTGAGCGTACCCGTCTTGTCCGAGCAGATCACGGTGGTGCAGCCGAGCGTTTCGACCGCGGTCATCTTGCGGATGATCGCCTGACGGCGCGCCATCTTGGTAACACCCATGGAAAGCACGATGGTCACGACGGCCACAAGGCCCTCGGGGATGGCGGCAACGGCGAGCGACACGGCGACCATGAAGGTGTCGAGGATCATCTCGGGGTTGCTTCCGAGCTCACCGCCGTGGCGGATGAGGTCAACAGCAAAGATGACCACGCAGATGCCGAGCACGAGCTTGGTGAGAATACCCGAGAGCTCGTTCAACTTGATCTGGAGCGGGGTGAGTTCCTTCTTGGCGGTGGTGAGCGCGTTGGCGATCTTGCCCATCTCGGTCTTCATGCCGGTGGCAACAACCACGGCGCGACCACGGCCGTAGACCACGGTGGAGCCCATGTAGCACATGTTCTTGCGGTCGCCCAGAGGCACGTCGTCGGCACCGTCGGTAAGGGCGATGGCCTCAACGTGCTTCTCAACCGGCACGGACTCGCCGGTGAGCGCGGCCTCCTCGATCTTCATAGAGGCGCTCTCGAGCACGCGGCAGTCGGCGGGCACCGAGTCGCCGGCCTCGAGCAGCACAATGTCGCCGGGCACGAGCTCGGCGGACGGCAGGTGGATGAGCTTGCCGTCGCGAATGACCTTTGACTGCGCGGCGCTCATCTGCTGCAGGGCCTCGAGGGCCTGCTCGCTCTTGGCCTCCTGGACCACGCCGAGCACGGAGTTGATGATGACGACCGCCATGATGATGATGACGTCGGCCCACTCGGGCTCACCCTGAATGGTGCCCGTGATGGCGGAGATGGCCGCGGCGCAGATGAGCATGATGACCATGGGGTCGGCCATCTGCTCAAAGAAGCGCTTCCACAGCGGCGTCTTCTCCTCCTCATCGAGCTTGTTGGGGCCTACCGCCTCAAGGCGGCTCGCCGCCACATCGGCAGCAAGACCCGCATCAGCGCTCGTGGATTGCTCCTCAAGCACCTCCTCGGCCGAAGCCAAGTATTCTTTTTGCATACGTTTCCCTCCCGGGAGCATCAAGCCGCCCTGCAGGTTGACGCCCGATCGTAATTCCCCGGGAGTGGGGCAAGGGCTCGTCAAAGCCGCCGATCCGGGCAGCAGCTGACAATGCGCTCTATCTTAGCGTAAAATGAACCGTTCGTGAGCGCCCTTATCTGGTTTATAAGAGGTTAATTGCCGAGGGCGCCCCTCCGCGGAGCATTTGAAGCTATTGCCACCTTATCTTGTAAAAAATCTATTAGAAATCGGTGTGCGGCATCTATTTTTCGCTATTCGGTCTTGCCAATCCTTCTATAATGCGCATGACGTTACACAGAATAAGAAAAGACTCTGGAGGACTGATGTACAAACACACCAAGATCGTGTGCACGATGGGTCCCGCCTGCGACAACGACGAGACGCTCCGCGAGATGATCAAGGCGGGTATGAACGTCGCCCGCTTCAACTTCTCCCATGGTTCCTACGAGGAGCACCACGGCCGCATCGAGCGCGTCAAGCGCATTGCCGAGGAGCTCGACACGCCCGTGGGCATCCTTCTCGACACCAAGGGCCCCGAGATCCGCACGGGCCTGCTCGAGGATCATCAGAAGGTCACCGTCAAGGCCGGCGACAAGATTATCGTCACGGCTGAGCCGACCACCGAGGAGAACCTCGGCAACGCCAGCCACATCTCCCTTGACTACGTGAACCTCCCCCGTGAGGTCCGCCCCGGCTCCAAGATCCTGATCGACGACGGCCTCATCGGCCTTGTGGTCAACGCCATCCACGGCCAGGACATCCACTGCACCGTTGAGAACGGCGGCGAGATTGGCGAGCGCAAGGGCATCAACGTCCCCAACGTCGAGACGGGTCTTCCCGCCATCACCGAGCGTGACCGCGAGGACATCCTCTTCGGTCTTAAGGAGGGCATCGACTACATCGCGGCCTCCTTCGTCCGCGACGGCGACGCCGTGCGCGAGATCCGCAAGCTCTGCGACGAGAACGGTGGCGAGCACGTCGGAATCTTCCCGAAGATCGAGTGCGCTCTTGGCGTCAAGAACTTCGACGACATCCTGAAGGCCTCCAACGGCGTCATGGTCGCCCGCGGCGACCTCGGCATCGAGATTCAGCCCGAGCTCGTGCCGCACATCCAGAAGACCATCATCGCCAAGTGCAACGCGGCCTATAAGCCCGTTATCACCGCCACCCAGATGCTCGACTCCATGATCCGCAACCCGCGCCCGACCCGCGCCGAGGTTGCCGATGTGGCGAACGCCATCTACGACGGCACCGACGCCGTCATGCTCTCTGGTGAGACCGCTGCTGGCAAGTACCCGGTCGAGGCCGTCCGCATGCAGGCCTCCATCGCCCACGAGACCGAGCAGCACATCGCCGACCACGGCCCGCTCGAGGTCCCGGCTGGCAGCCACGGCAC
Organism: uncultured Collinsella sp.; assembly: GCA_949288855.1. GTDB lineage: Bacteria > Actinomycetota > Coriobacteriia > Coriobacteriales > Coriobacteriaceae > Coprousia. The sequence continues at coordinate 52,513 of CASELS010000004.1, forward strand.
CCGCGTTATCAACAACGTCGTGGGTCTCTCCGCCGTTAACATGGCCACCACCATCGACGCCAAGGCCATCATCGTCCCGACGACCACCGGCCGCTCCGCGCGCCTGATCTCGCACTTCCACCCCAAGACCCCGGTTGTCGCCTTCTCGCGTCACAAGTGGGCCGTGCAGAAGATGATCATGTACTGGGGCGTCGAGCCGCGCTACGCCGCCATCACCCAGGGCACCGTCGACGAGACCGTACAGAAGGCGATTGCCTCCGCCAAGGAGCGCGGCTACGTCGACAAGAACGACCTCGCCGTCGTGACGGTCGGTGACCCCAAGACCTCCATCGCCTTGGCCGACAAGGTGACCTCCACCAACGTGGCCTACGTCGTTCAGGTGCACTAAGCAGCCACACGGCAGCGCACCCTCTAACGCAAAAAGGCGCCTGGCTCTGTGCCGGGCGCCTTTTTTGGTTACTCGCCGTCGCGGAAGGTCAGAAGGTCGCGGTAGTTTGTATCGCGCGGACGCCGGCGGTCGGGGTCGCGGAAGAAGTCCTGCGAGAGCCGCCGGATCACCGGGGCGAGCGCAATGAGGGCGACGAGGTTGGGAATCGCCATGAGGCCGTTGAAGAAGTCGGCGAGCTCCCAGACCGTGTCGAGGTTGGCTACGCAGCCGGCGAACACCATCGCCACGTACGCCACCTGGTAGAGGCGAATCGCCACGCGCCCGCCGCGGCGCGCACCAAAGAGGTACTCGACGCACTTCTCGCCGTAGTAGTACCACGCAATCAGCGTAGCGAAGGCAAAGAGCATGAGCCCGACCGTCACCACGTACTGGCCGCCGGGGATGCTCTGCTCAAAGGCGGCGGAGCTCATGGCGCCCTCGGTCATCATGGGGTCGGCGCACCACAGCCCCGAGGTGATAATCACCAGCCCGGTGATGGTGCACATGACGATGCTGTCGAAGAACACCTCGAAGGTGCCCCACAGGCCCTGGCGGGCGGGGTGGTCGGTATCGGCGGAGGCGTGCGCGATAGGAGCGGAGCCCATGCCCGCCTCGTGGGTGAACACGCCGCGCGACATGCCGACGCGGCACGCATACATGACCGTCGCGCCCAGAAAACCGCCGGTCGCCGCCGTGCCGGTGAACGCATCGCGGAAGATCACCGCGATGGCGGCGGGAATCTCCGCGGCGTTGCAGATGAGCACCACGGCGGCGCAGACGAGGTAGAAGATAGCGGCAAAGGGCACGAGCACCTCGGTGATCTGCGCGATGCGCTTGATGCCGCCGATAAGCACCAGACCCGCAAGCACCGCCACAACGGCGCCAATCACGACGAAGGGAACTCCAAAGGTCGCGTTAACGCTGCTGGCGAGCGAGTTTGCCTGCACGCTCGCCCCGATGCCAAAGGACGCCAGAAAGCCAAAGATGGCAAAGAGCACCGCGAGCCACTTGAGACCCAAACCGCGGGAGATGTAGTACATGGGGCCGCCCACAATCTCGCCGCGCTCGTTGCGCGTGCGGTAGGCGACCGAGAGCGTGACCTCGCAGAACTTGATGACCATGCCCGCCAGCGCGGAGAGCCACAGCCAAAAGATCGAGCCCGGACCACCCGTTGCCACCGCGAGCGCCACGCCCACGATATTGCCGGTGCCGAGCGTGGCCGCAAGCGCGGTGCACACCGCTTGGAAGGGCGAGATGGTACCCTCCCCCGCCTCGGTTGGGTCCTTGCGCTGGAAGAGCGTCTTGGTGGTGTAGCGCATCACCACGTTGAAGCGCGAAAAGACAACACCGCGCGTAACGACGAGCAAAAACACGCCCGTCCCGATCATCAGCACGACCATGGGAATGCCCCACAGCACGTTGGTGTTCAGCGCGGCCAGCAAAGACATGATGTCGAACATGAATACCTCTCTTGGGCGTCACTAATACGGCGTCACTTGAGCGCACTAGTTTACGCCACCTCTGTTTCCTTCTTATAACGGAAGCTGGGGCGCGCGAACGGATGGGGCCACCTAATGCAGCCGCTCGACCACAAGCCGGTCCGCCTCATCGAGGTTCTCGCCAAAGACATGCTCAAAGAAGTCGGTCGTAAGCAGCTGGTAGCGCGGGTTCTGGTCCCCGTGATTGGTGCGGACCGTCTCGTGCGCCACACCTATGGTGGTGAGCATGGCGGCCTCGTCGATAACGTACTGGGGAAACGCCCGGACGGTCGCCGCAAGTCGCGGGGTCATCCGCGGCAGAAGGTCGAGCGGCAGCGCTTTACCAAACAGGTCGAAGTCCCCCTGCTTCTTGATGCGGAAGCTCTCGCTCGGCTTTCCGCCGTGGGCGTCGAGAAACTCGTTTACCCGCGTGTTCCAGATGTTATCGGCCAAAAGATGCGACCATGTGCCTAAGAGCAGGTCAAAGAGCGACCGTTCGATGGCTGCCGGCGACAGGTCGTCGTCAGCAACCGAGGCTTGCCAAACGGGAGGCTCGGCATCCTCGTAGCGCTGCGGATAGTGCGAGCGGCTCACATAGTCCTGCTCGACGGCAAGCGAAGCAGCAGGAATCGTCTTTTCTGCAGCGGGCGCGGCAAGCACCGCGTCTGCCGTGATACCCATTCTTTCTGCCGCGGTGGCAACATACGTGTCCCAAAACTCCCCCTCGCGCGGCTTGGGAATATGCGCGGGCGTGGCAAAGTGCGTGATGCGGTACGGAATGGGGTCCTTGATGGCAGGGACCATGTAGCCCACGTAGATATCGGGGATGAGGCTGCCGAAGAGAAACGCATTGCGATCGTGCACGATGCGTGCAACCGCGCCGCCGCGTTCAAACAGCTGCTGCGTTTGAGCGATATGAATGTTCCAGCTGGGCATCGATGCCTCCGGACATGAACTAGACAAGCCAAAGAAAGCGTAACAGACTCACAAGTAACTTACTCACGAGTCTGTTATCCACATCTCTCTATGTAGGTATGTCGCAGGCGTGTGGTTGGCCGCTGCAGGGCAGGAGGTTGGTTTCTGAGAACATTCCGCAGGCGCAAAACGCCGAGGAAGTTCTCAGAAACCAACCTCCCGCCCCAAGAGCGCTGCTAGCCGCGCACCTCGCCACCCACGGCACGGCACACCTTGGTGACGAGCTTGCCGTGGACGCGCTCGACCTCATCGGAGGTGAGGGTGTGGTCGTCTGCGCGATACGTGAGCGCGAACGCCATGGACTTCTTGCCCGCACCAACGCGCTCCTCGTCGCGGTAGACGTCGAAGAGGCGAACGTCGCGCAGGAGCTTTCCGCCGGCGGAGGTCAGGCGCTGGACGAGCGTCTCGTAGGTCACCGACTCATCGACCACAATGGCCAGGTCCACATCGACCGAAGGATACGTGGAGAAGCCGGCGTAGGCGCCCTGGTCGTGTGCGGCGCGCAGAAGCGCGTCGAGCGAGAGCTCAAACGCAACAACCGGCAGCGCGATGTCGTAAGACGCGCGGACCTCGGGGTGAATCTCGCCCACCCAGCCGAGCACAGTGCCGCCCGAGAGCACCTCCGCACCGCGGCCGGGCTGCAAAAAGCCAAAACCCTCGCCCTCGGCCGGACGGAAGCGGACCTTCTCCACGCGCAGTTGCGCCAGAAGCTCCTCGACAATGCCCTTGCCGTCGAAGAAGCGCAGCGGCGCATACTTCTGGTTCCAGGTGATGTCGCCCCAAGTGCCGGAGAGCACACCCGCCACGCTCTGGTTCTCCTTGGGCAGGCTCGCGTTCTCACGCCCGTGGAAGAGCGTGCCGATCTCGTAGAGGTGCACGTTCTCGTGACCGTGCGCCTCGTTGTACGCAACCGAGGTGAGAAGTCCGGGCAGAAGCGTGCGGCGCATCTCGGACTGCTCGGCAACGAGCGGGCGCATGATCTTCACCGGCACGCCGCGGCCCTCGTCGGACATACCGCAGCGTTCGAGGTCGCCGGGAGCGGCAAAGGCGTAGGAGAGCGTCTCGTTGAGGCCGCAGGCGCGCAGGATCTGACCGACCTCGCGCACAAGCCGCTGGTCGTGGGTAAGACCGCCGATGTGGTTTCTAGCGGCGGGAATGGTCGCAGGCACGCGGTCCATGCCCCAAAGGCGCACGATCTCCTCGATGAGGTCGATCTCGCGCTCGAGGTCGGGGCGGTTGGTGGGAACCGTCACGGCAAGCGTGCCGTCAGAGGCTGTCTCAACCGTGCAGCCCAGGCGCGTGAGGCGTGCGGACATGAACTCGGCCGGAATGTCGGTACCGGCGATCGCGCAAGCGCGCGCCGGGCGCAGGGCAAGCGTCACGGGCTCGGCGGGCACCGGGTAGACGTCGATGGCACCCGAGACCACGGTTGCGCCGCAGCACTGCTCAAACAGCGCCGCCGCGATGCTCGACACCATATCGCAGCGCGTGCGGTCAACCTGACGCTCGTAGCGGATGGACGCCTCGGAGATGAGCGAGAGGTTGCGGCTCGTGCGCGAGATATGGCTCGAATCGAAGCACGCCGCCTCGAGCAGCACGTCGTGGGTGGTCTCGTCAATCTCGGAATCGAGCGAGCCCATCACGCCGGCGAGGCACACCGGACGCTCGCCGTCATCGGTGATGACGCACATATCGGCAGAGAGCGTCCGCTCGACGCCGTCGAGAGTCTGAATCTGCTCGCCCTCGTGCGCAGCGCGCACCACCACATGGCGGCGGCCCTCGCGCTCGGAGAGCTTGCCGAGGTCAAAGGCGTGCAGGGGCTGCCCCGTGAGCATCATCACGTAGTTGGTGACATCCACCACGTTGTTGATGGGACGCATACCGGCAGCGGCAACGCGGCTCGCGAGCCACTCGGGCGAAGGACCGATCTTCACGCCGCGAACCACGCGCGCCGTGTAGCGGCTGCAGAGCTCGGGGTCGTCCACGCGGACCTCGACGAGGTCGTCCACGTGCACCGAGGTATCCTCGTGCTGGATGCACGGCAGCTCGATGTGCGTATCGCGGTCAAAGATCGCCGAAGTCTCAACCGCCATGCCGATCATCGAGAGGCAGTCGGGGCGGTTCGGCGTGATCTCGCAGTCGAGCACGGTGTCCGCGGTGTTGTGATACTCCGCAAAGGGCACGCCCACCGGCGCGTCCTCGGGCAGGATCATGATGCCCGAGTGATCGCCCGAGAGACCGAGCTCGCGCGCGGAGCAGTTCATGCCCCACGAGACGACGCCGCGGAGCTTAGATTTCTTGATCTTGATGCCACCGGGGAGCTCGGCGCCCACGAGCGCCGTCACGATATGGTCGCCCACCTCGAAGTTCTGGGCACCGCAAACGATCTGGAGCGACTCGGGCTCGCCGTTCTCGCCGAGGTTCGCGCGACCCACGTCTACTTTCGTGACCCACATGTGGTCAGAATCGGGGTGCGGCTCTTTGGAAACGACCTGGGCGCAGACCACGTGCTCAAAAGCATCGCCGACCGTCTCGATCGCCTCGACCTCCGTACCGGTGCGAATGTACTCGCGGGAAAGCTCGTCGGGAGACTCCGGCACATCGATAAGATCGCGGAGCCAGGTATATGAAACGCGCATGCGTATCTCCTTCTCTTAGAACTGCGCCAAAAAGCGCATGTCACCGGTCATGAGGGCGCGGAGGTCCGGCAGGTCGTAGCGAAGCGCCGCCACGCGCTCGACGCCGATGCCAAAGGCAAAACCGGTGTAGCGCTCGGGGTCGACGCCGCAGTTCACGAGCACGTTGGGGTCGACCATGCCGCAGCCCAAGATCTCAATCCAGCCCGAGTGCTTGCAGAAGCTGCATCCCTTGCCGCCGCAGACATGGCAGGACACGTCGAGCTCGCAGCTGGGCTCGGTGAACGGGAAGAAGTGCGGGCGGTAGCGCGTCTTGCGATCGGGGCCGAACATGGCCTTGGCAAAGTAGTCGAGCGTGCCCTTGAGGTCACCGAAGGTGATGCCCTCGTCCACCACGAGACCCTCCACCTGGTGGAACTGAGGCAGGTGGCAGGCGTCGGCGGTGTCGGGACGATACACCGTACCCGGTACGATGGCGTAGATGGGCGGCTTCTGGTTCTCCATGATATGGATCTGCGTGCCCGAGGTCTGGGTGCGCAGCAGCACGTCGGACTCGCCCGCCGCGTGCTCCTCGGGGTGCACGACGCTGCCGGGCGCGTTGTCCACCACGTAGAACGTGTCGCGCGCCGAGCGGCTGGGGTGATCCATAGGGGCGTTGAGGGCGGTGAAGTTGTACCAGCTCGTCTCGACCTCGGGACCCGCCTCGACGGTATAGCCAATAGCGCAGAAGACGTCTTCCATCTCCTGGGCGATCTGCGTGATGAGGTGCTGATGGCCAAGCGTGGGACGCGCGCCGGGCAGCGTCACATCAACGGCCTCAGAGGCGATTGCCGCCGCCATCGTCTCGCGACGAATGCCCTCGCCGCGGTTCTCGATCAGACCCTCAACCATGCGTCGGAGTTCGTTGGCGCGCTTGCCGAGCACCGGGCGCTCCTCGGGGGCCACCTTGCCCATCATATGCATAAGGGCGGTTACCTCGCCCTTCTTGCCAAGCAGCGCCACACGAGCCGCCTCGAGCTTGCCGGCATCGTCAGCGCCGTCGATCATCTCGCGCGCGCGGGCTTCGAGCGCGTCCAGATCTTCAATCAGACTCATACCTGTCCTTCCTGTAGAGCCACTAAAAAACCGTCCTTGGGATTAGTCCCAAGGACGGCTCAATTACCGCGGTACCACCTTGTTTGGCCGTGGGATGTCTCCCCACGTACCCCCTCATGGCCCCGTGTCGTGGGGCAACGGCTTCCCTACTCAGCTCGGCGCGGGGCGCGAACCGTTCAAGTCGCTGCTCGGGAGTGAACGCTGCATCCTTGTCTCCGCAGGTGGGCTCTCAGCCGGTGACCCTCCCTCTCTTGGCGGCGACGCGGCGGGTGCAACCCTCTCCGTCAACGCGTTGGTCAGTATGTTAGCACACGCGCCCTTTCTACGCTCAAGTCGCTTATGAGCGTAAAGTTCGATTATCTCGACGCATACATCGGTGCTGGCCGATTGTGCAGCATTGTTTTCCCAGTTAATTGCTTTATCGCACTAGAGTGACGTTGAATACCTCGTCTGTTTTACGCTCATAAGCGACTTGAGCCTCGGAAAACGGAATACCCTCAATACGATGCCAGCAAACAAAGGCGCACTTGGCAGCTAAAGGAAACCACGCTTTGGCCAGCTTTCTTGACGAATACTGACCAAAACGTGGTTTCTTTCAGCGCATGAGCGCGATCCTCAGCTGCCGGAGCGTTCTGCTACTTGCCCACGCCCTCGCCCAGGCGCTCGGCCACGGCGGCAACAGCCTCGTCAGAAACCGCACCACACGCCCGGCAAGCGCCCGTATCGGAGCTCGCCCACGCCGCAGACGCGGCGCCGGAGGCCGTGTGGCCCTCGTCACCGGTATGGTCCGGGCGGAACTTGCTGTCGTCCATGTCCATGGCGAGCGGCTTCACGCTCTCCATCTTGAAGCCCTTGCCGGCGCGCATGTTCTCCTTGGCGACCGAGATCATAAGCTTGATGCGGTTCAGCTGGTTCACCTCGGAGGCACCGGGGTCGTAGTCCACGGCCACGATGTTGCTCTCGGGGTGCAGGCGGCGCAGCTCCTTGATAACGGCCTTGCCCACCACATGGTTGGGCAGGCACGCGAACGGCTGCGTGCAGATGATGTTCGGCGCACCGTGGTCGATGAGGTCGAGCATCTCGGCCGTAAGGAGCCAGCCCTCACCCATGTTGTTGCAAAGGGAGAGCACCTGCGTTGCTTTCTCGGCCATGACGGAGATGGGCTCAGGCCGCTCGAAGCGCGCCGACTTCTCCAACAGCTCGTCCACAGGTTTGCGCATCCAGTCCACCATGCCAATGGCCGCGTCCATGGTCGCGCGCGACACCGCCGAGCTGCCGAGCTCGTCCTTCTGCACCTTGGCGTTGCTCATCGAGTAGAGGAAGAAGTCCAAAAGGCCCGGCACAACGGCCTCGCAGCCCTCGTTCTCAATGACCTCGACCACGTGGTTGTTTGCCGTGGGGTGGAACTTGACGAGGATTTCGCCGACCACGCCCACGCGCGGCTTGGTGCCCTCGCCCACCAGCGGCATGGTGTCGAAGGCGCGGATGGCCTCGCGTGAGAGCTTGGTGAAGCTGCGGCGCGTGAAGCTGGGCGCGAGCTTGCGAGCACGGGCCATATACTCCTCAAAGAGCGCGTTCGCAGCGCCCGGCTCTGCCTCGTAGGGACGGCAGCGGTAGAGCATCTGCATCATCACGTCGCCAAAGAGCACGCAGTACACCGCGGCTTTGAGGAGGCCCGGCGAGAGCTTGAAGCCGGGGTTCTGCTCGTCGAGCTTGACCGCCGCGAGCGAGATAACCGGAATCTCGGGGTGACCGCTCTCGCGCAGGGCCTTGCGGATGAGGGCGATGTAGTTGGTTGCACGGCAGCCACCGCCCGTCTGGCTGATGATGACGGCGGTCTTCTTGAGGTCGTACTTACCGCTCTCGATGGCCTCCATGATCTGGCCCGTCACCAGAATAGAGGGGTAGCAGATGTCGTTGTTGACGTAGCGCAGACCCGCCTCAACGGCGCCGCGATCGGTGGAAGGCAGAAGCTCAAAGTTGTAGCCGCCCGCCTTCATGACCTCCTTCACCAGGTCAAAGTGGATGGGCGCCATCTGCGGGCAGAGGATGGTATAGCCCGCGTCGCGCATCTCCTCGGTGAAGGGTACCTTCTCAAACGCGGCGGAGTTGGCACGGCGCTGCGCGGCAAGCGCGTACTTGTGCGTGGAGAACGCGGGCGCGTCCGCACTCGGCGCCACCGGAGCGGCATCGCCCTGCTCGTAGGCCTCGCCCGCGGCGGCCGCTGCGGCGGCGCGCTCGGCCTCCTGGTCCTTGAGGGCGGCCATGAGCGAGCGGATACGGATGCGCGCGGCGCCGAGGTTGGAGACCTCGTCGATCTTGAGCACGGTGTAGATCTTGTCGGAGCCCTCGAGGATCTCCTGCACCTGATCGGTCGTGAGCGCGTCCAGGCCGCAGCCAAACGAGTTCAGCTGGATAAGGTCGAGGTCGTTGCGCAGGGTCACCAGTTTGGCCGCACGGTAGAGGCGGCTGTGGAACATCCACTGGTCCACAACGCGGATGGGGCGATCGGGCTTCACGAGGTGCGCGACCGAGTCCTCGGTAAGCACCGCAAATCCAAAGCTCGTGATGAGCTCGGGCAGGGCGTGATTGATCTCAGGGTCGTTATGGTAGGGACGCCCGGCGAGCACGATGCCGTGACCGCCGTGCTCCTCGATCCAATGGATGGCATCCTCGCCCATGGTCTGGATGTCCTCGTGGAACTTGGCATCCGCCTCGTACGCGGCGTTGACCGCGGCGTCGATCTCGGAGCGGGTGAGACGCGGCCCGCGCACGCGCCCGCGACCGGCCTCGGCATCAGCCACGCGCTCAACGGCCAAAAGCTCATACAGGCGGCGTTTGAGCTCGACCTTGTCGTGATAGGGCACGAACGGATACATGAACTCGACGTTCTTGCTCGCAATGTCATCGATGTTCAAGCCGAGCGCCGTGGGGTAGCTCATGACGATGGGGCAGTTGTAGCAGTTACCCGCCTGCGGGTCCTCCTGACGCTCCCAGCGGATGCAGGGCATCCAGATGAAATCGACGTCCTTGTCGATGAGGTTCATGACGTGGCCGTGCGACAGCTTTGCCGGGTAGCACACCGACTCGCTCGGCATAGACTCGATACCGGCGTCATAGGTCTTTTTGCTCGAGTTGTCCGAAAGCACGACGCGGAAGCCGAGTTTGGTGAAGAACGCATGCCAGAACGGATAGTTCTCGTACATGTTGAGCGCACGCGGGATACCCACCGTGCCGCGCGGGGCGTCTGCCTCCTCGAGCACCGGACGGTTGAAGAGGAGCTCGTTTTTTTTGGTGAAGAGGTTGGGGGCCTCGGTCTTCTCCTTCTTGTGGCCGGCGCCCTTCTCGCAGCGGTTGCCCGTGATGAAGCGGCGACCGCCGCCAAAGTCGTTGATGGTGAGCAGGCAGTTGTTGGAGCAGCGGCCGCAGCGCGCATGCTTTTGGGTAACGGTGAGGTGCGCGATCTCGTCCGCGGGGAGGATGGTCGACACGCCGTCTGCACCCGCGCGGTCGCGCGCAAGAAGCGCCGCGCCGTAGGCGCCCATGCAGCCGGCGATGTCGGGACGGATGGCGTCGACACCGGTTAGGAGCTCGAAGGCACGCAGGGTCGCGTCGCTCATGAACGTACCGCCCTGCACGATCACCTTCGTGCCGATCTCCTTAGGGTCGCGGAGCTTGATGACCTTGAAGAGGGCGTTTTTGATAACCGAGTACGAGAGGCCGGCGGCGATATCGCCCACCGTGGCGCCTTCCTTCTGCGCCTGCTTCACGCGGCTGTTCATAAAGACCGTGCAGCGGCTACCGAGGTCGACAGGGTTCTTGGCACGAATCGCCTCGGCGGCAAACGCGCGCACGTCCATGTTCATCGACACCGCAAAGCTCTCGATGAAGCTGCCGCAGCCCGAGGAGCACGCCTCGTTCAGCATGATGTGCTCGATCACACCATCGCGCACACGCAGGCACTTCATGTCCTGGCCGCCGATATCCAGAATGAACTCGACGCCCGGCAAGAACGCCTTGGCGCCGCGCAGGTGCGCCACGGTCTCGATCTCGCCCGAGTCGGCCTTGAGCGCCTCGATGAGCAGGGCCTCGCCGTAACCGGTGGTGGTCACGTGCCCGATCGTAACGCCCGCGGGAATGTGCGCGTAGAAGTCGGCCATGATGACCTTGGCCGTACCCAGGATGTCGCCGTTGTTGTTGCCATACCACGTGTGCAGGAGCTGCCCGTCCTCACCCACCATGGCGGCTTTCATGGTTGTGGAGCCCGCGTCGATACCAATGAACACGCGCTTGCCCGTATAGGTGGCCGCGTCGCCTGTGGGTACGACCTCGCGGTCGTGGCGGTCCTCGAACGCGCGGTAGGCGTCCTCGTCCGCAAAGAGCGGATCCAAGCGCGCCACCTCGGAGCCCTGCGTATCGCCGAGGGCATCGATGGCAGCAATGAGCTCGGGGAAGGTCGAGAGCTTGCTCGACTCGTGCGCCATGGCCGCGCCCGATGCCACAAACAGGTGCGCATTCTCCGGCACGATGCGGTGCGCCTCGTCCAGATCGAGCGTGAGATAGAAGCGGTGGCGAAGCTCGGAGAGGTACTGGAGCGGGCCGCCCAGGAAGGCAACGTTGCCGCGGATGGGGCGGCCGCAGGCGAGGCCGGAGATGGTCTGCGTGACCACAGCCTGGAAGATACTCGCCGCCACGTCCTCGGGAGCCGCGCCCTCGTTCAGAAGCGGCTGCACGTCGGACTTGGCGAACACGCCGCAGCGGCTTGCAATCGGGTAGATGGTCGTGGCGCTCTTGGCGAGCTCGTTCAGCCCGCTCGCATCGGTGTGCAGAAGCGTCGCCATCTGGTCGATGAACGCGCCCGTGCCGCCAGCGCAGGTACCGTTCATGCGCTGCTCGATGCCCTGGTCGAAGTAGATGATCTTCGCATCCTCGCCACCGAGCTCGATGGCCACGTCCGTGCTCGGAATGAGGGTCTCGACGGCGCGCTTGCTCGCAATGACCTCCTGCACAAACTCGAGGCCGAGCCACTGGCTGAGCAGAAGGCCGCCGGAACCGGTGATGGCACACGTCATGGGAGCTGCGCCGAGGAGACCCTTGGCGCCCACGAACAGATCGCGGGCGCAGGCGCGCACGTCGGTGTGATGGCGCTGGTACTTGGCGTAGACGATACCGTTGTCGTCATTCAGGACTGCGAGCTTGACCGTGGTCGATCCCACATCGATGCCCAGATGAAGCGTCCCGTAGTTGTTCTCGGGCTGCCAGATGGCACCCTCGGGCACCTTTGCGGAGCCGGCCTCGTCCACTGGAGCCTCTGCCGCCGGTACCTCGGCAAGCGTCTCCTCCGTACCCTCGACAGGAATCCTAACCATTGACGACCTCCTTGGCCTCAGGGTTTTCAGATGCGGGCCTCGCCATGTTGAGACCCAGAAGCTTCATGCCGTACGCCGGCACGTTAATGTCAATCGGCTTTCCGTACAGGTCGCCGGGGCGCACGAAGGCGACCACCGTCATGATGCGCGCCATGGTCTCGGGACTCTCGGCAAGGCCGGTCTCAAACCAACGGCAGATGATGCCCATCTCGGCGGCCACAACGTAGGAAAGGTAGTAGTCAAAAAACGTATCGAGCACACCGGGGTAAATGCCCGTTTTCATGCGGCTCGACACCGTCTCGCGCGCAATGTCTTGGATGCGCGGCGCAAGCGCGGGGTCGCCGCCCGGCCCTAGGAGCGCCCCGATGAGCGCACCGTTGCGCTTGAGATAGCCGAGCAGCTCGACCGCGCCGGGCGCAGGTTCGAGCGCCTCGATGTTACGGTAGAGCCCGGCTAGGTCCGTTGCGGCAAGCGAGGCAATGCGCGCGCGAATCTCGGCGAGGATGAGCTCCTCGGTCTGTGCGACAAAATCGGGGATGTCTTTGTAGTGCGTGTAGAACGTGCGGCGCGTGAGGCCGGCGCGCTCGGTGAGCGAAGCCACCGTGATGCGCGACAGGTCCTCGCCCTCGCCGATGAGGTCGCTGAGTGCGGCGCGCAGCAGGTGCTGGCTGCGGGCCGAGCGACGGTCCAGCTTGACGGGACCGGGTGAGACCTCCGTGGTGACGGAAGAAGCCACGTATGCTCCTTGCTTCCTGTTATTTCACGACATGAGCATTATTGCACATGACGTGAAATATATTCACCATCGCACGGGTTCGCCGCCATCGCACACAGGCTTTCCGCATCCTCCCCGAGCGCGGAAAGCTGGTAAACACCGCTGCGATACACCCGTTTTTAT
>CASELS010000005.1 GCA_949288855.1 uncultured Collinsella sp.
CTGGTGCGTGGCGAGCGTAATGGGCAGCGCAACGCAGAACAGAAGCGGCATCTGGTTGAAGAGCGTCCAACCGCCCTGGAGCAGGACGTTCCAGCAGTCGTACCAGGGGTTGCCGGCAACCGCCAGCGACCCAAAGATGGCTTCGGTGGTAAACAGCGTGCCCAGACCGACCACAATGCCCGAGAAGGCAAAGAGGATCGCCGGGGTGTACATGGCACCACCGAACTTTTGGATTTTCTGCATCATGACAGAGAACCTCCCTTTCTCCCCGCAGATACCCGTGCGGGCGCCTGCGTGGTGCAGGTATGAATCCGAAGAGTCCCAAAAGACACATCGCGCCGGCTCGAGTGCCTCCCCTTCTAGCGGCATCATACGCTCTGGTTGTCTAGACATGGTTGTACCTGTCTAGACAACCGCTAAACGGTAGCAATTTACCGGTAAACGGTAGCTCATGGGATTATGGCGAGGTTCATCGTCGGAAGACGACCGGTCTTTTTGCTGGTAACTCATATGATTATGTAAGGGCTTCTACGGTCGCTTCTGCTTATTCATTTCAATTCGTAATCGAGATTGAAACTTTACTTGTCTAGATAAGTATGGTTTGTTAGACTGTCCGCAACATATATCTTTGCCGCGGTTGCGATACCGGGCGAGCAAGCTGGGGAGGACTCAAATGAAAAGCGCGATGTTCTATGGAAAGCACGACCTGCGCATTGAGGAGGCGCCCAAGCCCGTCGTGGGTCCGCGCGACGTCCTCATCCAGGTGAAGGCGTGCGGCGTCTGCGGGACCGACGTTCATATCTACGAGGGCGATAAGGGCGCGGCCGACGTGACACCGCCTACGATCTTGGGGCACGAGTTCTCCGGCGTTGTCGCTGAGGTGGGTTGTGAGGTGAGCGACTTTGCCGTGGGCGATCGCGTTTGCATCGACCCCAACCATCCGTGCGGCTGCTGCGAGCCCTGCCGCGACGGCATCGATCATTACTGCGAGCATATGACCGGCTACGGCACCACCGTCGACGGCGGCTTTGCCGAGTACTGCGCAGTCGACGCACAGCAGGTGTACAAGCTCGGACCCAATACGAGCTTTGAGCAGGGCGCCATGACCGAACCGGTCGCCTGCTGCCTGCACGGCATCGACATGTGCAATATCCACCCCGGCAGCTCTGTGGTGGTCATTGGCGGAGGCATGATCGGCCTTATCATGATGCAGCTCGCCCGCATCTCGGGCGCCACCAAGATCGCGCTTTTGGAGCCCGTTGCGGGCAAGCGCGCCGTTGCCGAGCAGCTCGGCGCCGACCTTACCGTCGACTCCATCAACGACGACCCCGTCGCGCGCCTTGCCGAAGCCGGCTTTGGCAACGTCGACGTCGTGATCGAGTGCGTGGGCAAGCCCGTCACCATCGAGCAGGCCATTCAAATCGCCGGCCACAAGGCAACCGTCATGATGTTTGGTCTCACCAAGCCCGACGAGACCATTACCGTGAAGCCCTTTGAGATCTTCCAGAAGGAGCTTGTGCTCACCTCGTCCTACATCAACCCCTACACGCAGCGCCGTGCCCTTGCGCTCATCGACTCGGGCCGCCTTGATGTGTCGAGCATGGTGCACGCCGTCGCAAGCCTGAAGGAGCTGCCGGATATCCTCGGCAATCCCGGGGTCCGCGCCCTCGGCAAGTACATCATCTCGCCCGAGAAGTAACGACACGCCAGCCGCCGGGCTGTCGGCAATCCCGCAACCGCCGTGCTCCCGCCCTGCTCGCTCTCCCCGCGAGCAGGGCTTTCTTGTAGATGATGGGCGGCCATGCCAACGGAGGGAACGGTTCGTGCGTTGACGCTGCCGGGGCAAGTCGCTACGCTTGGATAGACAAGTTATAGACAAGGAACAGCAACATGTCGAAGTCAGTTTTTCAAGATATCTTCGCCGACATCAAGCAGGCCATCGAAAACGGCGACTACCCTTACCAGTCCTATCTCCCCTCCGAGAACGAGCTGAAGGAGCTCTACGACTGCTCGCGCACCACGGTGCGCCGCGCGCTCGCGAGCCTTGCCGCCGAGGGCTATGTGCAACCGCAGCAAGGCAGGGGCGTGCGCGTCATCCGCGACGCCTCCAGCGAGCCGCCGCGCGGCATGGACGGCCTCGAGACCTTCAAAGAAATCGCCCGGCGCCGCGGCTTTACGCTCGTGACCAAGGTGAACGTCTTTGAGCTGCTGGTTGCCGACGAGGCGCTCTCACGCATCACAGGCTTTCCCGAGGGCAGTGACCTTACCCGGGTGAAGCGTATCCGCTATGCGGATGGCGTTGCGGTGGGAAGCGACGACAGCTACTACCTCAGCTCAACGGTGCCCGGCCTCACGCCGGAGCTCGCCGAAGACTCCATTTACCGGTATCTGGAGGAGGACCTCGGCATAAAAATCGGAACGGGCACGCGCGACGTGACCGTGGAGCACCCCACTAAAGAGGACCGTCGCTGCCTTGATCTGGGCGACTTCGACAGCCTGGCCGTCGTGCGCGGCAAGACCTACCACATCGACGGCACGCTTATGGAATACACCGAGACCAAGCAGGTGCCCTCATTCTTTGCGCTGCACGAAACGGTGCTGCGCTCGGGCGTCCCCCGCGGCTAGGCGCCCTGCCGCGCGGCAACGGGCCCTGTGGCGGGCAGCGGGAGCCGATGCTCGCCGGGGTGCTCGTTGTCGCGGAACTTCCCCACCATATCGAGCACCTTCAGGCGCCAGACCGTGGTCGCGGGCACCGTCTTGGGGTTGAAGGGAAAGTCGTCCTCGTGATAATGGCGCATGAGGATCTTGAGGCCGGCGACCTTTTGGTCGTCCGGCACCATCTCAATCGTGCCGTGGCCAATGACGCTGCGGTATCCCATGGTGCAGCTCATACGTTCGTCGTAGAAGATGAAGCGGTGGTCGCAGTCCACCTCAAACGTGGCCCGGTTGTCTTGAGCGATAAGGTCGAGCTTTCTGCCCCGGCGGGCGCTGTGAAAGTACAGGTAGACCTGCTCGCCCTCAACATCCAGCCCAAAGTTCAGAGGGATCACGTAGGGAAACCCCGTCTCGGGGTCGTTCAGCGCAATGCGGTATGCGTCGCAGTCGCGCAAGATGGCGAGCTGCTCGTCCAAATCGGTAATCTCGCGGTCTTTTCGAATCATGGCCGCCCATCTCCCACAAGTAGATTCTGCCGTACGGGCACATCACAGGTACCGATGCATCACATCTTGGCAAACTTGTTCGTACAAAACAAGTGTATAGCGCCTCCCGTAAACGACGCGAAATGACCGTCGCACGGTGCGCTGCCCGAGAGCGGTATGATGGTAAAAGCATGTTCGTACAACAAGAGGTGGTCTTGTGCCTAAGACAGTCTTTTTAAACATCTACCGCGATCTGCGCGAGCGCATCGAGGACGGAACGTATGGCTATCAGGAGTTCCTCCCCTCGGAAAACGAGCTCACGCAGGAGTTCTCCTGCTCGCGGAGCTCAATCCGCCGTGCGCTCGGCATGCTCGCCCAAGACGGCTACGTGCAGGCACAACAGGGCAAGGGTGTGCGCGTAATCCGCAACCCCGCTATCGCCAAGCGGGAGGGCTACATTGGGCTCGAGACCTTCAACGAGCTCGCCGGCCGTTGCGGATTCTCTCCCCAAACCGAACCGATCATCTGCGAGGAAGTCGTTGCAGACGAGGAGCTCGCCCAGCTGACCGGTTTTGAGGAGGGCAGCCGCCTTGCGCACATCCTGCGCGCCCGCTATGCCGACGGTGTCGCCATCTCGACGGATGACAGCTACTATCTGGCCGACGCGGTGCCCGGTCTCACGCCCGAGGTGGTTGCGCACTCGGTCTACGCCTACCTCGAGGGGACCCTCGGCATACGCATCGCCACGAGCCGCCGCGTCATCACCATCGAGGAGGCAAGTGACACCGATCGCCGCATCCTCGACCTGGATGGCCTCAACGCGGTGGGCGTGATGCGCTCGCACACCTTTGACGCCGATGGCATCATGATCGAATACACTGAGTCCCATCAGAAGCCGGGCTTCTTCGCCTTTAGCGAGACCGCTCTGCGCCCGACCCACTGAGCCCGCGTCGGCAACGCGCGCGCACCTCGAAAGGACGCCTATGGACCAGCCGGTCTTTATCTTGATGGTGGTTATAGGAGCGCTGCTCGTAGCGCTTATCGTGCTTGTAGCGCTCATGTGCGCGCGCCTCGCCGCGGGAGAGCGGCAGGGCGCCCAGCAGCTTGAGCGGAGCGAGGAGCTTGAACGCGCGCTCGCCGACGCGCAGGAGGAGCTCGCCCAAATGCGCGGCAACCTTGCCCTCATCGCCCAGCACGCCTCGACCGAGTCCGCACTCAGCCGCCAGCGGCACGATACCCTGGTACAGCGCATAGGCGAGTCCGACGAACGCACCGACGGCGTGCGCCGCGACGTGGCGCAGCAGCTCGACATCAACCGCCAGACGATCGACGCGCGCCTCTCGCAGATGGGCGAGACCCTAAACACGCAGCTCACCGACGTGCGCGGCAGCGTCGAGCGCCAGCTCACCAATATTCGCAGCGACACCAACACGCAGCTCGACCGCATGCGCGCCACTGTGGACGAGAAACTGCAGAAAACGCTGAACGACCGTATCGCCCAATCGTTTGCGCTTGTGAACGAGAGCCTCGACAAGGTGGGGCGCGGCCTGGGCGAGATGCAGAGCCTGGCCTCCGACGTGGGCGGACTCAAGCGCGTGCTCTCGGGCGTGAAGACGCGCGGCATCTTGGGAGAGGTCCAGCTCGGCGCCATCTTGGCCGAGATGCTCGCACCCGGCCAGTACGACTGCGACGTAGCGACGGTACCCGGCAGCGCCAACCGCGTCGAGTTTGCTGTCAAGCTGCCCGGCGACACCGGAGAGACCATCTACCTGCCCATCGACGCCAAGTTCCCCGGCGATACCTATGAGCACCTGCGCGAGGCGCTCGACACGGGCGACACCGCTGCCGCCGAGGCGGCCTGGAAGCAGCTTGAGCGCCGCCTGAAGGACGAGGCGCGCGACATCCGCGAGAAGTACCTCGAGCCGCCGGCAACTACCGCCTTTGGCATCCTCTTTTTGCCCTTTGAAGGGCTTTATGCCGAGGTTGCGAACCGCCCGGGGCTTCTTGAGGAGCTGCAACGCACCTACCGGGTGAACGTGGCGGGCCCGAGCACTATGGCGGCTCTGCTCAACAGCCTGCAGATGGGCTTTCAGACCGTTGCCATCCAGCAGCGTGCCAGCGAGATCCAAACGGTGCTCGCGGCCGTCAAGACCGAGTTTGGCACCTACCAGAAGATGCTCCGCCAGGCCCAAAAGCAGCTCGGCACCGTGAGCCGCACGGTCGATACGCTCGTGGGCACCCGCACGCGCGCGATGGAGCGCAAGCTCCGCAGCATCACCGAGCTCGAGGACCCCGCCGAGGCTGAGCGCATCATAGGGGTAGAGGCCCTGGAAGCGGCTCCCGCCCCGGACGAGGAGATCATCACCGCAGAGGAGGACTGACATGCCCCGCGAAACCAACGCCGCCAAGCGCGCCCGCGCCATTGAGGTCTGCGAGCGCCTGAACCGCCGCTACGGACCGGTCGAGTGCTTCCTCGACCACGGAAATCCCTTCCGCTTGGTCATCTCGGTCTTGCTTTCCGCGCAGACGACCGACGCCCAGGTGAACAAGGTCACACCCGAGCTTTTCCGTCGTTGGCCCACGCCCGAGGCCATGGCGTCCGCCACGCCTGCCGAGGTCGCTGAGGTGATCCGCTCGCTCGGCTTCTACAAGACCAAGGCGGTCCACGCCGTTGAGTGCGCCCAGATGATCGTGGCCGATTACGGCGGAGAGGTGCCCGCCGACATGAAAGAGCTCGTAAAGCTCCCCGGCGTGGGGCGCAAGACGGCCAACATCGTCCTCAACGTTGGGTTTGGCATTGTGGAGGGCATCGCGGTCGACACACACGTCAACCGCATCGCCCATCGCCTCATGCTCTCGCCCAAGACGCATGCCAAGGAGCCCTTAAAGACGGAGCAGGACCTGTTGAAGATCCTCCCGCGCGAGTACTGGGACCAGGTCAACCACCAGTGGATCAGCTTTGGCCGCGAGATTTGCGACGCGCGCAGCCCCAAGTGCGCCGAGTGCCCTCTCGCAGACCTCTGCCCAAGCAAGCGCGCCTAACGCTGCCCCACGGATCGCCTGGAGCCGTCGCTACCCAACGGCCGCCTGCGGCGCATCGTCTGTCATATCCTCGTCAACAGAGACATCCGGCTCGCAGGTCTTCTTGGGACGACCTGCGGAGCGACGGCGCTTCATGTAGTTCTCGAGCGACTCCAAGTCGACCCATGTGCGCGTCCCCTCGCGCCAGCCCGTAATAACGTGGCCCTTAACCATCTGTGACACTCGCGCGGGCGTCACGCCAAGACGGCGCGCCGCGTCCGCCGCGGACAGCTTGGGGATGGTCTCCCTACCTGCCGACACGCCGATAACAACGATCTTGCTGTTCTCGTACCGCGGCGTATTGCCAAAGGTGGCCTTAGGCATGGGCTTCTCGGAGATTTCATGCTCTTCGATAACACACTTGAGCCAGTCCGCCGCCATATCGCAGGCGTCGGCAAAGTCTTCACCCTGCGTTCCACCCCCCATATCGAAGGGGAGCACCACATAATAGCCTTCCGTTGGAATAAATTCGAATTCGTATACGCAAAACTGCACGATAGCCCCCTGCTTATCTCGCCTTCTTGTCATGCAATCCTCCTCACTATACCATAAACATTAACTAGGTTTAGTATTTAAGAGAAAACCGATTGCATGACTTGGGATGCACACGCCTGAAGCGTTGTGGCCACTGAGTAGAAGAGATCATGCAGCAGCTCCCCCACCTCTGCGGGGGTGGCACCACTCGCAATACAGGTGAGCGCATAACTGGCAATAAACAGGGCAGTCAAAGCAATAGGGACGAGCACCACCGCGGCAAGCAATCGCACGGCTGCAAGGACCCTGCGACGCCGCTGGCGGCGCCTGTCGAAGGCGAGCTCCTCGCGATACGCCTCTTGCTCGAGCGAGTACGACCTATCGGGTCGCTCGCCACGCGCGCCCTGAGGACGCTTATCGTCCGATGGCTCATTCGATTGTCTAGGAGTTTCTGGCGGTGTAAAAAGCGGTCCCGCCGCCTCACCGACCACATGTGCAAGCCGCTTTGCCCGCGACTCTTCCGTCTCAATAAACAGGTCCATACCAAACGCCTCCTCTAGAGAGGAGTGCGGAGACGGAGCCTACAGCATGGAACGCGCAAAGCCTCTTGTCAACCCCCACTCAAACGCAGACGCCTCTCGACCCAGACCCCCGGCCCCCGTCCGAGCCTCAAACCAGACGAGGCCCCCGAAGGAGATTCCCTAAGCGAACATTCCGCAGCGCGTAAGCGCGAGGACGTTCGCGTGGGAACTCCTTCGGGGGCCTCCCCCTCAGGTGTGAAGCTCAGACCTTAGTAGTTGACGACCTGCTCCTCGAAGTAGCTCTGCGGATGGTTGCAGACCGGGCAGACCTGCGGGGCAGCCGGACCAACATGCAGATGGCCGCAGTTCAGGCACTTCCAGACCTTGACGCCCTCGCGATCAAAGACCTCGCCCTTCTCCACGCGCTCAGCGAGCTTGAGATAGCGCTCCTCGTGAGCCTTCTCAACCGCGCCGACGCCACGGAACTTGGCGGCGATCTCCTTGAAGCCCTCCTCCTCGGCGGTCTTCGCGAACTCGTCGTACATGGTGGTCCACTCGTAGTTCTCGCCGGAGGCGGCGTCCTTCAGGTTGTCGAGGGTACCGGGCACCGCGCCGCCGTGCAGGTACTTGAACCAAAGCTTGGCATGCTCGGCCTCGTTAAGAGCCGTCTCCATAAAGATGTTCTGGATCTGAACGTAGCCGTCCTTCTTAGCCTGCGAGGCGTAATAACGATACTTGGTGTGAGCCTGCGACTCACCGGCAAATGCCGTCTCGAGGTTCTTCTTGGTCTGAGAGTTCTCAAAGTCCATGGGTATCCCTTTCCCTTCTATAAGAACGGTACGTTGCGCGCTACCTGCGCGTCTATTTGTTATACCCATTTATGCGCAACGCCATCAGCGGCATCCGTTGCTACGCAATTGCCCAGACGCCATCGCTCTCAGCACAGAAGCCCTCTCGCGCGAGCGCCGTGAGGATCGCCTCCACCTCATCCACCGCAACGGGATCACGCCCCGCCGTCGCCTCGAACGCGTCTAGGCGGGCGCGGACATCGTCGAAGGCAAGCCCGGGCAACCCCTCGTCACGAGCCGCCAGCAGCAAGCGCACGACCTCTGCCCGCTTCTGACGGCGCGAGCCCTCAAAACGCGACTGCCGCACATGCCCCGCCGAGCGGCGCGAAGGATTAGGGATGGTCTTCTTGAGATAGGCGCCGTAGTCGAGCAGCGCATAGTACCAGCTGCGCGGCGTATCGAGGGCATCTTGGGGCACCGCATGCAGCTCGTCGGGCACAGAGTCCCTCCCCAGGGCACCTTCGGGAGCGGCGGGACAGGTTTGCTCAATCAGCGGAATGAGCTCGCGGTCGGGCACGCCGGGAACATCGGGAAAGAAGTGGTGGAGAAACACGGTCCGCACGTTGGTCTCGAGATACACGCCGGGCAGGTCGAAGGCAAACGCGCGGATGCCCTGCGCCGTAGCGGGCCCGATACCGGGAAGCGACACGAGCTCCGCCGTATCGTGCGGGAACACCCCATCAAAGCGTGAGACGATCTGCCCTGCCGCCTCGCGCAACGCAAGCGCGCGGCGATTGTAGCCCATACCCTGCCAAAGCTCCAAAACATCGGCAACGGGCGCGGCGGCGAGCGCCTCCACGGAAGGGAACCGGTCGAGCCAGCGCGGCAGGTACCCCTCAACACGCGGTACCTGCGTCTGCTGAAGCATGACCTCAGAAAGCCAGATGATGTAAGGCTCGCGCGTGCGGCGCCACGGCAGATCACGATAGAGACGCGCGCCCTCGGCACGCATGAGCGTCCTAAAAGCGTTGAGCTCCATAACAGAGGCTACTGTTCGAGCTTCCAGGCAGTTCCGCAACCAGCGTAGGAGCAGAATGCCTCTCGATCGGCAAACTGACTCTCCACGGCGGGGAACCTGCGGTGCTTGACCACGTCCTCGAGCGTGACAGAGTCGAGGTAGCTCGCCACCAGGGCGGTGAGGCCGTTCCAGAGCGGATGGTAGCAGCAGTTGTCCATGCGTTCGCAGAAACCATCGGGCGCAGTGCAATCGTTGAAGTACAGCGGGCCCTGGACCGCCTCGACGATGTCTTTGACGGTAACCTTGGCGGGATCGGCCTTAAGACGCATACCGCCGTGCACCCCGCGCAGGCTCTCGATAATGCCGGCCTGCACGAGGCCGTGCTGGATGGAGCGGGCAAAGGAGTAGGGCACGTCTACCTGGTCGGCAGCCGTGCGGACAGAGAGCAGCGCGCCGTCGCTCTCAACCAAGATGGAGAGGATACGCAGCGCGTAGTCGGTCTTTCTTGAGATGTCCATGCTATCCCCTTGCCGCTACCCGCTTAAGCGGGCTGTAATCCGGCGACGCCGCGGGCGAAACCGGTGGTTGGAAATGATACACGGTAGGTACTATACCATCCGCAAGAGTAGACAGAGCATCCTGCACGAATCGGACAGCTAGAAAAAAGACCCCGCCGAAGCGGGGTCTCAAAGCAGACAATGGCGGGAAGTACGGGGCTCGAACCCGCGACCTCCGACGTGACAGGCCGGCGCTCTAACCAAACTGAGCTAACTCCCCTCAGCAAATGCTGCGGTGGTAAGTATACACAGAAGACAATCGGCGGCGCAAGTACTTTTTTCGATTATTTTGGCAGAGCGCTCAATTCGCACTGCTACCTGCGCTTTTGTCTCAAGAATCGGCAACGGTAAGACGGACGCGCTACTCCCAAGCGCTTGCGATGCGCAAAATGTCGACGGAGACCACCTTGCCGTCCTCGACGTACATGCGCGCGATGGAAGGCTTGGCGGAGTCACGCGGACTCGTAGCGGAACCGGGGTTCACCACCAAACAACGTCCCTGCTCGGCCACGCGGGCGCGGTGCGTATGGCCGCAAACACCCACGTCAATGGCGCCAACAGGAAGGTCCTCGCGATAATGCGAGACCGCAAACACAAGCCCCTCGTACTCAAAGGTGTTGAGGCGCTTGAGCGGCGGATCGTAGTTGTAGAAGGAGTCGTTGTTACCGAGGACGGCCTTGATGGGGCCGTAGTTCTGGAGCATGTCCCAGTCGGCCTCGGAGGTCAGGTCCCCCGCATGGATGACAAGGTCGGCACCTTTGATTTCTGCCAGAAGGGCGCGCGAGAGCCGACCGTGGGTGTCGGAGATGATATCGATGCGCTTCATGTCGCGAAAATCCTTTGCTCGTGTATCCGAGCAGGCAGTGTAGCACATCTGAGCAGGGCGGACAGATTCTACATCTCGCTCAGCAGGCCCAAAAAGCCGTTTGATGAACGCGTAGAACCCCACCGCGCGCCTACAGGCTGAGCGCCTTTTTAAGCGGCACGACGCGGCGGCGCGAAACGGGCACACGCTCGTCGGTGCCGGTGATGCCGAGCTGGATCGCACCGGAAGGCACCGTCTCGACGTCCTCAACACAGGCGAGGTTCACGATATAGCGGCGGTGCACACGGAAGAACCCAAAGTCACCGAGCTTCGACTCAAACTGGGCGAGCGAGGTCGTCGACAGGAAGCGGTCGTCGTCGGTAAAGATACAGGAGTAGTCGTCCTTGGCCATGATGTAGCGAATCTGGTCGACGGGAATGAGGACCTTGCGGCCGCCCTTCTCCACCGGAATGCGCTCGATGCTCGACTTGGGCTCGGCCTGCGGCTTGACGTGCAGGGCGACCTTGGCGAGCGCGCGCTCCAGGCGCTCCTCCTCAACGGGCTTGAGCAGGTAGTCGACCGCGTCCACGTCAAACGCCTCCACGGCGTGGTCGCTGTAGGCGGTCACAAACACAACGGCGGGCGGATTCTTGAGCTTGTGCAGTGCCTCTGCCAGCTGCAGACCCGACGCACTCGGCATGGAGATGTCGAGAAACACCACGTCAACGCGGTTTTCCATGAGCTTTTCGATAGCAGAGCGAACGCTCGAAGCCTCGATGATGGAGCTCGTCTTACCCGTCTGCTCCAACAAGAAACGCAACTCGGAGCGGGCGGGAGCCTCATCGTCGACAATCATGGCACGGAGCATTGGCACTTCCCTTTCGAACCTCTAACCGATTGCCCCCAGACAGCCGAGGGCTCTCCCGGATAACCGGGAACTCCATCGATGTGTCCGCAAGCACACGGACAATTTTCTATTTTACCCCATCGCCCCGCGCAAAGATGCTGTCGGAGAGATCGAGGTGAAGCGTAACCGTCGTCCCCTTACCTGGAGTCGACTCCACCCGCGCGAACGAATGCGGGCCGTAGAAACGGTGGATGCGCTCGGAGATGTTGCGCATGGCAACACCCGCACCACCCCCCTGAGGAGAGCTCGTATCGGGCTTGGGCAGCGAGGCGTCGAAAAGGCGCGCCGCCGTCTGGTCGTCCATGCCCACGCCGTCGTCGGCGACT
Source organism: uncultured Collinsella sp. (assembly GCA_949288855.1). Taxonomy (GTDB): domain Bacteria; phylum Actinomycetota; class Coriobacteriia; order Coriobacteriales; family Coriobacteriaceae; genus Coprousia. The sequence goes on from CASELS010000005.1 coordinate 11,618, forward strand.
TCGATGGACAGGGCGTTGTCCTCGCTCGCCTGAACGCGAACGGCGATATGGAGCGCCCCCTCGTCGGAAAGCGCATGGCGCACCGCATTTTCAACCAGCGGCTGAATGAGAAACGCCGGCACCGGGGTGTCGGCAACATCATCGCCCACCTCAAAGGTGGCCTGAATACGGTCCTCACCAAAGCGCGCCTGCTCGAAGGTGAGGTAGCGGCGCGTCTGCGCAATCTCGCGCGTGACGGGGATGAGCGAGCCGGAGTTATCGAGCGTGGAGCGGTAGAACGACGAGAACTCGCGCAGAAGCTCGCGGGCGCGCGTGGGATCGGTGCGGGTAAAGGAGGCGATGGTGTTGAGCGTGTTGAACAGGAAGTGCGGGTTGATCTGCGCCTGCAGAGCACGCACCTCGGCACGCGCGGTGAGCTCCTCCTGGACCTCGAGCTCGTGGATGGCAAGCTGGGTGGACAGCAGCTCGGAAAAGCCCGTGACCAGCGCGTACTGCGTGCGGTTCACCGAGCGCGGGGAGTTGAAGTAGAACTTGAGCGCCCCGACCGTGCGCTCGCCCACCTTGAGCGGCGCGATGATGCCGGCGGGGATCTTGATCTGGCGCCCGGTCTCACCCACAACACCAAGCGGGTTCATGAACGATTGGACGATGCCATGCTTGATGACGTAGTGGGTCGCCTTGGTGTGGATGGGAGACCCTGCGGGGAAGTCCTCGGCAAGGTCGCCCACGCAGGCGAGCACGTGCTCGGCGTCGGTGATGGCGATGGTGCTCGCGCGGGTCTGCGGGATAAGGCGCCGGCAGATCTCTTGGGCGCTGTCGGGCGTAAGGCCGTCTTTGAGGGCCTCGAGCATCTCGGAGGCGACGGAAAGCGTCTCTTCCGTATAGCGAGACCGCAGCGTATCGGGGTTGCGGCACAGGCGTGCGAACAGCACGAGGAAGACCACGAACGCCACCGCGGCGACACCCGTGAGCGTGAACTCCACATGCGTGGCAAACAGGTAAAGCAAGATCACAGCGATGATGCAGGCGCACACCACGGTGCCTGCCCAGAGCGCCAGATCGGCGGCGCGCCTTCCCCGGTACGTCGATGCCATCAGGTCTCCTCAATCAGTGCCGCGAGGTCGCGGTCGTTCCATAGGCCATCGACGATTGTAGGCCAGATGCTCGCAAAACGCAGGTAGGCATCTTGGTATTCGCGCGCATACTGCTCGGCCTCTGCACGGCCACGGCGCCATATGCGCAGGTAGCTTGCGTGCTCGCGCGTAACCAGAGCACGCACGAGCGCCGTTTTGCGCACCCGCTCGTCGAGCTCCGGGGAGATCCATCGCCCCGGATAGGGCATGAGCGACGCCGGCGTGACGGCGTTGAGGTCGTTTTGGCGGCTCGCGTAGGCGAGCTTGGCGCGCTCGTAGTACCAGCGGTAGATGTCTTGCATAAAGCGCGGGGCGCGCTCGCGGCTCTCCGGCGGCAGATGGCGCACGACCCAGCGGTTGTCAAACCAGACGTCGAGGCCCATGAGGCGCATGTTGAACAGATAGTCGAGGTCCTCGCCACGTGTGATGAACGGGTCGAAGGGGATGCGGCTGTAAGCGCGGGCGTGCAGCGCCAGACAACCGCCGCACACGTAGTTGGACCGGGAGATGCGCGTAGCCGCGAGGGCGCGACGCATCCAGGCGTTGAACTCCGTCCGCTTTGTCCACCAGCGGTGCTCGATGCCCACGCGCGACTCATCGGCAAGCGGGGAGCCCGCCCGGTCGTAGAAGTACCCGGTCTTGGCGAGAATGGGAAGCCCTTGCCGTGTTTGCTGGCCGAGCGCATAGAGCGCCTTGCGCATAAAATCGGGGCCGAGGACGACCTCGTCATCGTCCAAAAAGATAACGGCATCGTGGCCAAAGATGGCAGCGACCGCGAGCCCCATGTTGCGGATTGCGCCGTAGCCACGCAGCGAGACGCACTCGCCGGTTGCCGTTGGGGCGAGGTCGGCGATGCGGTCGGCGATACGCGCCGCCTCCACGTTGGTGACCGTCGTTATCGAAAGCTTGGGGTGCGCGCCCACAATCTCGGCCACGCGGCGGGAGACCTCGACGGTTGCCGACACGGGGCACACCACAAGAAGAATGATAGGAGCAAGATCGCGCACCTGCTCGAGCGAGGCAAGGCAGCGCTCGAGCTCCGGGTTGGGATCGCCCAGCTCAGTTGCATGGTCGTAGGCGCCGGGAGACTGGAGCCCGTCCGCTCCGCTTGCCCAGTACGTCGGGATGACAATCGTGGCCCTCAAAGCCATCGCACTCACGCTCCCGCGCTCGGCAGACAGCGCCCGCGCTTGGCGCTATCGGCCAGCTCTGCCCTCGTAAACGTCCCGCACCATGCGCGACTGAAGAAGCGTGAGGCCAGGCGCGTTTCTACCGGTTTGTGCCGGAGTCGCTCGCCAAACCCGCGTGCGTGCCCGACCCGGCGGAGGACTCGTCCGCAAAGGGCGAGAGGCCGCGGAAGTACGGGGCGCGCGCCAGGGAGCGTCCAAGAGGGTACCCTAGTACATACATGATAACCGCTTCGCCCGCGCCGGTGGTCACGAGGCCAAAGAGGTACATGAGCGGGTACGCCCCGTCGAGAGAAATCGACGTGAACGGGATGGTGTAGAAGCCGGTCGCGGTGAGCAGGATCGGCAGGTACGCCGGCACAATGAGCGCGTTGGCAATGACCGGGCCCGCGAGCGCCACGAGCGGGTGGGCGCGGAACTTCCAGGTAAAGAGCGCACCGGCGCAGGTTGCGGCCGAGCCAAAGACCACGTCGAGCATGCCGAGCGCACCCGTACCGGAGAGCGCGATGTTGGCGACGTTGGCAATGGCGCAGCCAAGCGTGAGACCAGGCACCGCGGCGGGCGTAAAGAGCGCGAGCGCGCAGAGTGCCTCGGAGATGCGGAACTGGATGGGTCCCCACGCAAGGTTGCCCAAAAAGAGCATGGTCATGAGCGTGCACGCCGCGTACACCGCTGCGATCATGCCCGTTTGGGCGATGTCATTCGATTTCAAGAGATCACCTTCTGTTGTTGGAGGGCTTTACTGATGCCCAGAGCCCTCCCCCACCGCAGGTGAGCGCGCACCGCCTACGTTTAGGCGACGCCTTTGATGCGAGCGAGCCTCATGAGCATGACAAAGCCCACAACCAGCAAGATCCCGATGGAAAGCACTCCTAAAGAAGGATCGCCCGTGAGCGATGTCACCACCGATACTAGCAGAGTTCCCATAACAGAGGCGTAGCGCCCAAAGATGTCGAAGAAACCGTAATACTCGTTGGCGTGCTCCTTGGGGATAAGCTTGCCAAAGTAGCTGCGCGAAAGCGCCTGGATGCCGCCCTGGAACATACCGACCACGATGGCGAGAATCCAGAACTCCACCGCCGACTTTAAGAAGAACGCCGCAAAGAGCACGATCGCCACGTAGGCGGCAACGGCGATGATGATCATCTTGAGCGTGCCCTGCGTCTTGGCGAGGCGCCCGTAGGCGATGGCCGAAGGAAAGGCAACAAACTGCGTGACAAGCAGGGCCAAGATGAGCTGGGTGGAGTCGATACCGAGCGACGTGCCATAGGTGGTTGCCATCGAGATAACCGTGTGAACGCCGTCGATATAGAAGAAGAAGGCAATCATGAAGATGGCGAGCACGCGGTCGCGCGCAATGCGGCGCATGGTCCCCACCAGGCCGCGAATGGTCTTGCCGACCTCGCTCGCAAAGGTCTCGCCCGGCGCGAGCTCCTTGCCGTAGCGCTGGCGATAGGTGCGCAGCAGCGGCAGCGTGAAGGCGAGCCACCAAGCGCCCGTGATGACAAACGAGAGCCTTGTGCAAAGAAGCATGTCGAGGCCAATCACCGCGGGACCGCCCATAATGAGCGCGATGCAGACGATAAAGGGCACGCACGAACCCACATAGCCCCAAGCGTAGCCCGAGCTCGACACGGCATCCATGCGCTCGTCTGTTGTGACGTCGGGGAGCATCGCGTCGTAAAACGTCATCGACGAGTTGAGGCCGATGGTGCAGAGCACGTAGACGACGAGGAAGGGCATGGCCCCCATGGGCAGCGCCTGCGCGAGGCAGAGCACAAGACCCGTCAAAAAGAACCCGAGGAAAAACTTGATCTTGTTGCCTGCAAAGTCGGCGAGCGAACCCAAGACGGGCATGAGAAGCGCCACCACAAGAGAGGCGATAGTCTGGGCATTTGCCCATGCGGTCACCAGCTCGGCGGAGTTGGCAGCGGTGTTGATGGCATCGAAGTAGATGGGTACCACCGATGTGTTGAGCAAAACGAGGGCTGAGTTGCCCACGTCATACATCACCCAGTTGCGCTCGAGCGTCGTGTACTTCATCGCCTCGTGCCTCCCCCATGACCATGCATTCTCACGGTCGCATGCATACCGCACTATGGTACGGCAGACAGGGGTGCGGCGCACGTCACGTTTCGGTAAAGAGCGGGACGCCGGCGTCGGGCGTCCCGCTCTATACGCGTTGCGCTCTTAGGGGTGGTCGAGTGGAGCGGCCGCGCGCTTACTCCTCGCGGTCGAACTCCTCATGCGCCTCGAGCACGCGACCCGAGTAGTTGATGTGATCGGTAATCTCGGCAATGTCGGTACCCATGGTGAAGCGCGATGCCTCGTCCGCAAAATCGTCGAGGGCGCGGTCGAACACCTCGGGGAAGCTCTCGTGCGATGTCTTCTGGGTGAAGGGGTCGCTCCAAGCGAGGTGCGCGAGGTTGCCGGCCGCCGCCGGGGGCTCGGTGGTGACCCGGTGCGCAAGCGACGCCGTAAGCGGGTAATCCTTGAGGATGCCCTCGACCGACCCCAGCGCAAAGGAGAGCGGCGAGCCCGCCGGTTCGATAACGCGGTACGCGAGCTTCATGTCCGCCACCGCACCGCCGTACTCAGAGGCGCCCACGCGCATGCCGTAGACGCTCGAAGCGACAAAACTCATAAGCGCGCCCGCAACCTTGTTGATGCGCGCCGTTGTCACGAGCTCGCTCTCCGGCGGGTAGTCCGCCGTGGTGGCACCGTCGCGCTTGAGCTGGAGCATGAGCACGTCAAGGTCGCCCTCGATGATGCCGTGCACCTGCGAGCCCGCGTTGTCGAGCGTGGAGTCCATCTCCTGGATGCCCCACTGCTGCGCATAGACAAAGGGATGCGACGCGCGGTCGAGCACGTAGTGCGAGAGCAGGCCGAGCACAAACGCGCGGCCCACGCCGGCGTCGTAGCGATGAAGATGTCCCACGCCGTCACGCAGGGCCGTGAACTGCCGCGTCATGCGACAGCGGTGCATACGCCGCCCAAACTCCATGCAGGCGTGGGAGTTGAGCGTGCGCACACGGAAGAAGAACGGATCGGGGCCCTGGTTACCAATGAGAAAGGCCGCACGCTCGTCTTCCGAGGTAATGATGCCCTGCGGGAGACGATCGATGCTCTCCTCGCCAAAAAGATGATGGGTGATCAGTGCGGGCATATATCCTCCTTTACAGCGGCGCCGCGCATTGCGAATTCGCGCGATGCCGAGGCGCTTGCTAGCTGCCCCTCATTATGCCCAGAACCCGCATCCATCAACGGACGACAATCGAACAGGCAAACCTCCAGAAGGCAAAACTGCGTTACCACATCATTGAGCAGCGCCGTAATGCCGCCCATCGCAAAGCGCCCGCCAAAATCGGAATCCACTGATAGACTGAAAAGGACAGCAGAAACGTGGTGATTATCATGGCATACATCAATCGAAACTCATCGCGTCCCCACCGGCGTAGCACAACGGCGACACCTGCCGAGCATATTCGACGAACGCCGGCGTCCAGACAAGCAAGAAACACCGGAGCGAACAGGCGGCGCACATCTCAGACGTCTCGACGTCAAGCGGCTCCCGTCCGTCGAACAACGCGCCGTCGACCGAATCGGGCCATGGGTATCTTTGTTGCGCTCATCATTGCTCTTGTATGCCTCATTCTGTGGTTTGTCGTCAGCTCAATCACACGATGTTCCTCTCCTGCCCCTGTTGAGGAGCAGGAAGCAGCTGCCACCCCTGCGTCCGAGACGGAGGAGCCTTCGGGACCCACCTCGACCCCGCGCAACGATTGGGAAAAAGGGACGGTTCCCGAGCTCTTTCAGACCGATCCCGCATGGGCAGATAAGTCTTACGCCGGTGGAACCATGGCCAAAAACGGCTGCGGGGTCACCTGCATGGCAATGGTCTATATCGCGCTCACGGGAGACACGACCATGGGGCCCGTTGAGATGGCTGCGTTTAGTGAAGAGGGCGGCTATGTGGAGGGCGGCGGCACACCCTGGCGTTTTATGTCCGATGGCGGAGCGGAGCTGGGCCTTACCGTAGAGACACTGCCCAATGTGGCGAAATACCTCATTGACGAGCTCAACGAGGGACATCCCATCATTGCCAATGTGGGACCCGGCACGTTCACTACCGTTGGCCATTACATTGTACTTACCAAGGCGGATGGAAACGACCGGGTCTTCATACACAACCCCAATGCGCCCGAGGACAACGAGACCTCGTGGGACATTAATCTCATCATGGACGAGGCGCGTAACTTCTGGGCGTTCTCGGCATAGCGGCACGTCCCCGCACCTCAACCGCATCCTGAAGACAGCCGCCTGCGACGTTCCGTAGGCGGCTTTTCGTTGCAGCCGAACGGTCGATTTCCGCCTGCAGGCGGAAAGTCGTGCGTCATATTATCAAACAGATTTTCATCATCCCCATATCCGGATGACACGTTTGCATGCAACGCCTTAAATGGAACCATATTGGAGGTATTCCCATGACTCATGGTCTGATTTTGCGACTCAACGAGCAGCGCCCGTACGCAAGCCCGGCGGAGCGCAACATCATCGCCTATGTTCAGGCGAACCCGCAGGCCGTGCTCTCGCTCAACATTCGGGAGCTCGCCAGCGCAACCTATACCTCCCCCTCCACCATCACCCGCTTCTGCAAGAAGCTCGGATGCAGCGGCTTTAAAGAGTTCCAGCGCGAGCTCGTCTTTGAGTTCGCGTCCTCACAGGAGCGCGGCGACATGGCGCTCGAGGTGATTGATGCGAGCGACAGCGCCGACGAAATCGTCGCCAAAGTGGTGAAAAGCGACCTACGCTCCATCGAGGCAACCGGCCGTTTGATTGACGCCGCAACGCTCGAGCGCTGCGCGCAGCTCATCCTCCAAAGCCGCGTGGTGGGCATCTTTGGCATAGGCGCGTCGCTTCTGGTGGCGCACGACCTCGAGATGAAACTCACGCGCATAGACAAGATGTGCGTTGTCAACGACGACTGGCACAACCAGCGCCTGTTTGCCAAGAACATGCATCCCAACGACCTGGCCATTGTGATCAGCTACTCGGGTTTTACCGAGGAGATGATCGAGTGCGCCCGCTATGCGCGCCAACAGGGTGCCCGGGTCATCGCTATAACGCGCATCGGCAACGATGCGGGGCTTGCACGCCAAGCCGACTACGTTTTGGGTATCGCAGCGGACGAGCCACTGATCAGAAGCGGCGCCATGGGTTCACGCATGTCGCAGATGGTCATGATCGACGCGCTGTATGCCGTGTGCGTTGCAAAGGATTTTGAGCGCTGCTCGGCGCTGATCCGACGCAACTACACCGTAAAGGAGGATCCGGAAGGACGCCGTAAGGCATCCAAGGAAAGGAGGGGAGGATCCGATGCTCGATCTGACAAAGCTGACCACTGAGACGCGCAATCCAGACACCATGGACCTGGACGAGATGTCGCCGCTCGAGATCGTCACAACGATGAATCGCGAGGACGGCAAGGTCATTGAGGCCATCCGCGAGGAGCTGCCTCACATTGCGCAAGCGATCGAGTGGTCGACGGAAAGCCTGAAGCAGGGAGGGCGCCTCATCTACATGGGAGCCGGCACGAGCGGCCGCCTCGGCGTGCTCGATGCAGCCGAGTGCCCGCCGACCTTTGGCGTCTCGCCCGACCTGGTCGTGGGTCTCATCGCCGGCGGCGAGCGCGCCTTCATCCAGGCGGTCGAGGGCGCCGAGGACAGCACCGTACTCGGCGTGGAGGACCTCAAGGCGCTCGGCCTGACGGAGAAGGACACCGTTGTGGGTCTCGCCGCGAGCGGCCGCACGCCCTATGTCTCGCACGCTCTTGATTACGCGAAGATCGTCGGTGCGCACACCGTCGCCATCGCCTGCAACAAGAACTCGGTCATAGGCCAGCACGCCGACCTCGCCATCGAGCCTGTTTGCGGGCCCGAGGTGCTCACGGGTTCGACGCGCCTCAAGGCGGGCACCGCCCAGAAGCTCATCCTCAACATGATCTCGACGGCGACCATGGTCGGTCTCGGCAAGGTCTACCAGAACCTCATGGTCGACGTGCAGCAAACCAACGAGAAGCTCGTGACGCGCGCGCAGAACATCTGCATGGCGGCCACCGAGTGCTCGCGCGGCGAGGCCATCGAGGCGCTCGCGGCTGCAAACGGCCACGTCAAGACCGCCATCGTCATGATCTTGAACGGGCAGACGGCGGAGGATGCCAAAGAAGCGCTCGACGCCACCGAGGGACATGTCCGCGGCGCGCTGAAGGCATAACGGATAAGGGAGGAACGTATGGCAAACGAAGAAAAGCTCGTTGAGCAGCTGCTGACCCTATTGGGAGGCAAGGACAACGTGCGCTCGGCCACCAACTGCATGACGCGCCTGCGCGTGCGCGTGACCGACGGCGGCAAGGTCGACGAGGAGGGCATCAAGAACGCCGAGGGCGTGCTCGGCCTCGTTCGCGACGAGCCCACCTACCTCGAGATCGTCGTTGGTCCCGGCAAGTCGCGCAAGTGCGCCGACGTCTGCGCCGCCATGGGCATCCCGGCCTCTGCCGCGGACGCCGGCGTCTCCACCGACAACGACTGGCAGGCCAACAAGGCCGCCATCAAGGCGGGCCAGTCCGAGGGCAAGATCAAGCACGCCCTCAAGACCGTCGGTCAGATCTTCATCCCGCTGATCCCCGGCGTCGTCGCCGCGGGCATCTGCTCCGGCCTGGGCACGCTTCTGGCCCAGCTCTACCCCGACTACGCAAGCGACGTGGTCTGGGGCACCGTCTGGAACATGCTCGCTCTCATCAACTCCTCGCTGCTCACCTACATCACCGCGTGGGCTGGTTACCGCGCTGCCGAGCAGTTCGGCGGCACCCCGATCCTCGGCGGCATGCTCGGCATGATGACCTCGCTCGCCAACATCGACAACATCTCGATGCTCGTCGGGCTCTACAACGAGGCTCAGCCGCTCGACGCCATCCTGCGCGCCGGCCGCGGCGGCGTCCTCGCCGTCATCCTCGGCGTCTGGTTCATGTGCCAGGTCGAGCGCGCTATCCGCAAGCGCATGCCCGACGCGCTGGACATCGTGTGCACCCCGCTGCTCACCCTCATCATCACGGTCGTCCCGTACGTGTTCATCGTCATGCCGATCACCGGCTACATCTCCACCGCCCTCGTGTGGATCGTCGAGCAGGTCTGCATGAACCCGCTGCTCCCGGTGCGCATCATCGGCGGCTACATCGCCTCCGCGCTCTTCCTGCCGCTCGTCGCAATGGGCATGCACCACGGTCTTGTCGCCCTGTACTCCGTCCAGCTTGAGTCCCTCGGCTACGTGACCCTGTACCCGACGCTCGCCATGGCAGGCGCCGGCCAGGTAGGTGCTGCCATCGCCATCTACCTCAAGGCCAAGAAGGTCAACAACGAGCGCATCCGCTCCGTCATCGACGGTGCGCTTCCCGCTGGCTTCCTCGGCGTGGGCGAGCCGCTCATCTACGGCGTCACGCTCCCCATGGGCAAGCCCTTCGTCACCGCCGGCCTCGGCGCGGGCTTCGGCGGCGCCTTCGTCATGGCCTGCCAGATCGGCGCCACGGCCTGGGGCCCCTCCGGCCTCATCGCCATCCCGCTCATGACGCAGGGCGCCAACAGCGCGACCATGTCGATGGTCTTCTACGTCGTCGGCCTGGTGATCAGCTACATCGGCGGCTTCATCATCACCAACATCTTCGTGAAGCCCGAAGAGGTCGCAGGCGTCTAACGCCAGGCCAGGCAATTCCGTCCAGGCAGCAGCCGACGGTCGGGGCGGGTCCGGGCAGAGCGCCGGGGCCCGCCCCTGTTTTGAGCAACTCGTCGCAGGCGCGCCGCGCATTCAGCTATGATGCGGGCAGCGGGAAAGGAGACCGTCATGCAAACCGGAATCTCCCTCTACTTCAGCGAGGGCATAGAGCAAAACGAGCGCACCATTGAGCGCGCCCACGCTGCCGGCGTCACCTTTGCCTTCACCTCGCTCCACATACCGGAGGAAACCGGAGTCGCCTATGCGGATGCCGCCCGCCATCTTCTTGTCTGCTGCCAAGACGCTGGCATCGACCTTATGGTCGACGTGAGCCCGGTCACCCTTGATAAGCTCGGCTGTTCGCGCATCGAGGACCTGCTCGAGCTCGGCATCACCACCGTGCGGCTCGACTTTGGCTTCAGTGCACGCGAGACCGTGGAGCTGTCCCAGAGCTTCCGCATCGTCTTCAACGCGTCCACCATCTCTACGGAGGACATCCGCGCCTGGCAAGCGGCGGGCGCGGACTTCACGCGGTTCGCTGCGTGCCATAACTTCTACCCCAAGCGCTACACTGCGCTTTCCATCGATGAGGTGCGTCGCATCAACCAGCGTCTCACGAATCTAGGGTTTACCACCATGGGCTTCGTGCCCGGCGACGGCAAGCTCCGCGGACCGCTCTTTGAGGGTCTCCCCACCGTCGAGGAGCATCGCAACCAGAAAGAGCGCGTGGCGCTCAATATGCTGGAGCTCGGTGTTGCCGGCGAGACCGATGTTGTTCTCGTTGGCGATCCGGGGCTTACCGATAAATCATGGAGCGCGCTCTCCTGCCTCTCGGCGGGGTATCTCCCACTTCGCGCTGAGATTAGAGAGCCCTACACCTATCTGTACGGGCAAACCCATCACGATCGGCCCGATTCGAGCGCATACGTATTCCGCTCGCCCGAATCGCGCACGACGCTCGCCCCTGCGACGCCCTTTGAGCCGGATGCGCCGGCGGCGCGCCCCTGTGGCACCATCGCTATCTCCAATGCCGCTTACGGCCGCTACGCGGGCGAGATGGAAATATCACGCATCGATCTCCCCGCAGATGCGCGCATGAATATTGCGGGCACGGTCATCGAAGCGGACCGCGCGTTTCTCCCCTGCCTCGTGCGCGGAATGGGCATCAAACTCATACGCCCGTAGGCAAAGAGCACTTTTGCGCCCTCCATAAGAGGTTGCGGTGGTCACAGACCCCGACAGAATAATAAAAGACCCCTCTGTTTGAGCGCAGGGCATCCCTTGCCAGAGGGCAGGCGCAATGTTTTCCCAGATAACGGGTTTTTGAGTCTTTGCCATGACGTCCGAATCGGTCTGTTTGGGGCCATCACGGCGTTCTTAAAGACCCCAAATCATTATTCTGCGAGGGTCTGTGACCATCATCGGCATTCGATGCCCTCTTTAACACAGAAAAGCCCCGGAGGGATTTCCTAAGCGAACATTCCGCAGCGCGTAAGCGCGAGGACGTTCGCGTGGAAACCCTCCGGGGCTTTCCGTTAGCCGTTAGCCCTTAGCCCTTAGACCTCTGCGTAGACGTCCTTGAGCTTGAGCAGGTGCTGGTAGCGCGCCATAGCCGCGGCCTCGTTGGCCTGGAAGAGCGCGTCGACCTGATCCTGCGGCAGAACACGGCTGAGCGAAGCGTAGCGGGCCTCGTTCATCAGGAAGTCCTGGTAGCCGCCCTTCGGCTCCTTGGAGTCGAGGGTGAACTTCTTGCCCACCTCGGCGGCGGGGTTGAAGCGGAAGAGGTTCCAGTAACCGCAGTCCACGGCCTTCTTCATCTCGGCCTGGCAGTTCTGCATGCCGCCCTTCTTGATGGAGTGCATCTCGCAGGGAGCGTAGCCGATGATGATGGACGGGCCGTCGTAGGCCTCGGCCTCCTGGATGGCCTTGAGGGTCTGAGCGGGGTTGGCACCCATGGCGACCTGCGCCACGTAGACGTAACCGTAGCTCATCGCGATCTCGGCGAGGCTCTTCTTCTTGGTGTGCTTACCAGCAGCGGCGAACTGGGCCACCTGGCCGAGGTTCGAGGCCTTGGAGGCCTGGCCACCGGTGTTGGAGTACACCTCGGTGTCGAAGACGAAGACGTTGACGTCGTGGCCAGAGGCGAGGACGTGGTCCAGGCCACCGAAGCCGATGTCGTACGCCCAACCGTCGCCACCGAGAATCCAGAAGGACTTCTTGGTGAGGAAGGACTTGTCGGCGAGGATCTTCTTGGCAGCGTCGCAGCCGCAGGCCTCGAGGGCCTCGATGTAGGCGGCGGCAGCGGTCTTGCTGGCCTCGGCGTCCTTACGGGCGTCGATCCAAGCCTGACCAGCGGTCTTCACAGCCTCGGGCGTGCCGTCGGCAGCGATGAGCGCCTCGGTCTCGGCGACGAGCTTGTCCTGGACGGCCTCGTAACCAAGAGCCATGCCCAGACCGTGCTCGGCGTTGTCCTCGAAGAGGCTGTTGTTCCACGCAGGACCATGGCCGTCCTTGTTGACGGTGTAGGGGCTGCGAGCCGCGGGGTTGCCCCAAATCGAGGAGCAGCCGGTGGCGTTGGAGATGAACATGCGGTCGCCGCAGACCTGGGTGACCAGGCGAGCGTACGCAGTCTCGGCGCAGCCGGCGCAGGAGCCGGAGAACTCAAGCAGCGGCTGGACAAACTGGCTGCCCTTGACGTTGTTGGACTCGAGGACCGGCTTGGGAGCAACGTTCTCGACGCAGTAGTCGAAGACCTGCTGCTCGGCGAGTTCCTGCTCGGTCGGCACCATGGTGAGGGCGTCCTTCGGGCAGACCTTCGCGCAGTTGGTGCAGCCCATGCAGTCGAGCGGGCTGATGGCCATCGTGAACTTGAGGCCCGTGTCCTTCGGAACCTTGATGTCGATGGTGCGCAGGTTCTCGGGCGCAGCAGCGATCTCGTCCTCGGTGAGGCCGAACGGGCGGATCGTGGCGTGCGGGCAGACATAGGAGCACTGGTTGCACTGGATGCACTTGGTCTCGTCCCAGTGCGGCACCATAACGGCGACGCCGCGCTTCTCGTAGGCGGAAGCGCCCTGCTCGAACTGACCGTCCTCGTGGCCCTTGAACGCGGACACGGGGAGCTCGTCGCCCTCCATGCGGTTGATGGGCTCCATGATCTCCTTGACCTGCTTGATGAGCTCGGGGCGACCCTTGAGCTCAGCGGCGGGAGCGTCGTCGGAGGCGTCGGCCCACTCAGCGGGGACCTCGTGCTTCTCGAACGCGGTAGCGCCGGCGTCGATGGCCTTCCAGTTGGCCTCGACGACATCCTGGCCCTTCTTGGCGTAGGACTTCTCGGCAGCGGCCTTCATGTACTGGATCGCGTCCTCCTGCGGAAGGACACCGGCCAGCGTGAAGAACGCGGACTGGAGGATGGTGTTGGTGCGCTTGCCCATACCCACCTGGACCGCCAGGTCGATGGCGTTGATGGTGTAGAGCTGGATGTCGTTCTTGGCAATGTAGCGCTTCTCAGCCGCGGAGAGGTGCTCGGCGAGCTCGTCGAAGCTCCACTGGCAGTTGATCATGAGCGTACCGCCGGGCTTCACACCCTGAGCGATCTTGAAGTGCTTCGTGATGTAGCTCGGGTTGTGGCACGCCACGAAGTCTGCCTTGGTGATGTAGTACGGGCTCTTGATGGGCTTGTCGCCAAAGCGCAGGTGGCTGATGGTCACGCCGCCCGTCTTCTTGGAGTCGTACTGGAAGTAGGCCTGGACGTACTTGTCGGTGTGGTCGCCGATGATCTTGATCGAGTTCTTGTTGGCACCGACGGTACCGTCGCCGCCGAGACCCCAGAACTTGCACTCGATGGTGCCCTCAGCAGCGGTGTTGGGCGCATCGGCGTCCATGGGCAGCGACAGGTTGGTGACGTCGTCCACGATACCGATGGTGAACTCGCGCTTGGGCTCGTCGGCCTTGAGCTCCTCGTAGACCGAGAACGCAGCCGCGGGCGGCTCGTCCTTGGAACCGAGGCCGTAACGGCCGCCGACCACGACGATGTCGGTCTTGCCCGCCTCGTAGAGCGAGGAGACGACATCCTCGTAGAGGGGCTCGCCGAGGGAGCCGGCCTCCTTGGTGCGGTCGAGAACGGCGATCTTCTTGACCGTCTCGGGGAGAGCGGCCATGAAGTGCTCGAGCGACCAGGGGCGATACAGGCGGACCTTGACGAGGCCGACCTTCTCGCCGTGAGCGTTGAGGTAGTCGATGACCTCCTCGAGGGTGTCGCAGAACGAACCCATGCAGACGACCACGCGGTCGGCGTCAGCGGCGCCGTAGTAGTCGAACAGGTGATAGTTGGTGCCGAGCTTGGCGTTCACCTGGTTCATGTAGTCCTCAACGACAGCGGGGAGCTCGTTGTAGGTGGTGTTGCAGGCCTCACGGTGCTGGAAGAAGACGTCGCCGTCCTCGTGCGTACCGCGGTTGTTGGGATGCTCGGGGTTGAGCGCGTGATCGCGGAAGGCCTGGACAGCGTCCATGTCGCACATCTCGGCGAGGTCGGCGTAATCCCACGTGGCGACCTTCTGAATCTCATGGGAGGTGCGGAAGCCGTCGAAGAAGTTCAGGAACGGCACGCGACCCTTGATGGCAGAGAGGTGCGCGACGGCCGAGAGGTCCATGACCTCCTGGACGTTGGTCTCGGCGAGCATGGCAAAACCGGTCTGGCGGCAGGCCATGACGTCGGAGTGATCACCGAAGATGTTGAGCGCGTGCGAAGCAACGGTACGCGCGGAGACGTGGAACACGCCCGGCAGGTTCTCGCCAGCGATCTTGTACATGTTCGGAATCATGAGCAGAAGACCCTGAGACGCCGTGTAGGTGGTGGTCAGCGCACCCGCGCAAAGCGAGCCGTGAACGGTGCCCGCGGCGCCAGCCTCGGACTCCATCTCGATGACGTTCACCTTCGTGCCAAAGATGTTCTTCTTGCCCTGAGCTGCCCACTGGTCGACGTGGTCGGCCATCGGGCTGGACGGCGTAATCGGGTAGATACCCGCAACCTCGGTGAATGCATACGATACGTATGCAGCCGCCTCGTTGCCGTCCATGGACTTGAACGAACGCGCCATATACCCCTCTCCTCTCGTGTAGGTATACAGTCCCCCGACATGCTCCCTTGCATGCCGGACAATCAACGGCGCTTGCGAATTTCTGCAGGTCATCTACCGAATTCGGAAGCTGGCGGAGCGACGGCGGCGAAAACGTCGAGCGCACCTTGCAACAGAAATACGCATGCAGGGTTATTGTACCGCGAGACGGACCGAATAATTCGCTCGCGCGCCAACGTTTTGGACGAGCGGGTAATCGCAAGCCGTGGCACCCGCCCGATTGCCCATCAAGCGAAAGCGCTACGCCTCATCGTCTGAAAGATATTCGCGCAGCAGGGGCATTTCAAACGTTACGTAACCGCGACGTGGAACATCGATAACGCCCTGCTCGAGCAGGCGCGTGCGATATACGCGCACGTAGTTTGTGCTCTTCCCCATACGCTCGGCAATGTCTGCGACCAGACTCGGGCGTCCTTCGTCAGCAAGCATTGCCTCAAGAAACGCCATGTCCCCATCGGAAAGCTCCTGGCAGGTCTTTTTGACAACACCGTTGATGAAGTCCTGACGCGCAAGGGCCGCCCCACGACGTGCGTGCTCTGCAGTCATTACCTTCGTATCGCCCATCGCCGCCCACGCCCTGAAGCCCACAAGCTGCATCATATAGGCAAAACCATCAGCCGCAGCAACCGCAATATCGAGAGCCTCGTCGTTAACAAATCTTCCCGCATCCTCCACCGTCTCTTGGAAGGCGTCACGCACGTCATGATTGGCGATGCGCCCTAAAGAATGCTGAGCGGCACGTCGCAAGAACGATGCCGACCTATCAGACAGCAATGCAGAAACGTGAGCCGGAAGACCCGCCATGAACAGCGCCACATCACGCTGCTCGCGAACGAAATGCTGAAATGTTGCCGCGAAGTCAATCAGCTCGTCCAGATTGGGGTCGACCTCGTCAATCGTGACAAGTAGCCCAATCCCATTAGCGGAGAGAACATCTAGCAGCTTGTTCATCCTTGTGCGCCAATTACCCGAGGAGGGATCACGATACTCCCACGTCATGCCAAACAACTTGGGCACTGTAACCGACGTAATCCTGCGAAACGCCGGCCGCTCAACAAAGTCATCCGCCGCCTCGGTGGCGCGCTCGATGATGTCTTCGAGCATACCTGGACGAGCGGTAACGTTGGCAGAAATCCACCCGAACGACTCGGCTTGCGATGCCAGATACGAGAGGAGCACCGTCTTGCCCACACCTCGAGCACCTGTGAAAAGGCTGCAAAGGTTTGGATCGGAGCCATGGGATTCCAATGCTGCGACAAGATCGCGGACAAGCTCTTTTCTGCCCGCAAGAACTGCCGGCATCCTACCGAACGTTGGCGTAAAGGGATTATCGACCCCCATGGCACTCCCCCTTCCATCATTGGCACTTCAATCGTAACAGCATTGCGCACCTACTTTTTTATTTTTTGCTCTTTTTTTTATTTTTTGCTCTTTTGCATTTGCGCTGTTAGACGATATCATTTTCCTCCCAAGCGAGGGCTGCGGGCGCCTGAAGAAGCCCGCAAGCGCCCGCCTCGGCATCCGCCTCCGCCGCATGCCGAAGCAGAGCCTTGAGACCGCGGGGATGCGCGTTGGCGAGGAGCTCGGCCGCAAACGCATATTCCTCAGGCGCGAGCCCTTCCCACGTGAACGCGCCAAACCCCTTGCCAAGGCGCGGGGCAAAAGCGCACAGGAACACCCATGGCAGCGCGCAGCGAACAGCGGCGCTCTTAAGGGCATCGCTCGCCCAAAAGACGGCCTTCTCGGGCAGAAGCTCGGCTACGTTGCCGTTTTTTGCCGCATAGCCCCCGGCGCGGACTACCTCAACAATCGCGCTGGCAGAGCCCAAAAGCTCCGTCCACTCGGCATGCTTCTCGCGCAGGAACGTTACGCGGTCGATGCCGTAGCGCTCGCGTTTGAAGTCTGCGCTCCCGTCGGTATCGCAAAGGATGCGCAGGGTCTCAGTAAGCAGCGCCGAGCACTCTTCGCGCGAGAAGTGCTCGCCCGCGTCTGTAAGGGCACGGCACGAAGCGGCGAGGCGCTGCAAATCCGCCGGGTCCCCGTAGAACACCTCCACATCGGGCCACCCCTTGACGGGCGCACCGCGACGTCGCGCAACGGCTGCCGGGACGGCCTTACCCGCCGCCATAAGACGACGCGTGATATCTGGATCGCGGGCAAGAAGTGGCGTTCCCAACTCCTCGCTCATAAGGAGGGCGATGAGCAGATTCTCGGAACCCGCAAGCTCCACCACCGCCTCAAAGCTCCAGGGCAGTTCCTCCTCATGCCAGCCATCCTCAGGATAGAGCGCGCTCGCCACGCGGCGGGCGAGTGAGTCCGCCGCCAACGCCTGCTCCGGGCTTTCTGGTACCTCAACAATCAGGCGCCCGTTGAGATTAACGTAGGGGCCCGACTCCTCGCAGCTTATGACCTCGCAACGCACATCAACAGCGTCCGCAATGCGCTCGAGCTCGCTGAGCACCGCGCGCATTTCCCGAGCGAACGTACGAGGAATGTAGCCCACCTTACCATCGCCGCGCGCAGTCGGCACCACCACCGCAACGGCATTTGGATCGTGAGGATTCTCCGGCTCCGGCACGAGCTTGAGCGGCTTGCCCACAGGGTCCGCGCCCAGCGCGGCGATGCCCTCCGGGTAAAAGCGCGCGCCCGCCACCCAGAACTCACGCCAGAACGAAACGCATGTGTCCACAGCGCCCATCTACGCCTCAAACCGCCGCAGATCCCATCCGCGCTCCTCTGCCTCGCGGATGAGGTCATGAGGGCCGGCGTCTTCCAGCTCGGCCACATCGGCAATCGCCCATGGCGAGCCTACAAACACGGCTGAACCCGTATCATCCACCAACGCCTCACGCAGTTTATCAATGTCAACTAGAATCTTCTCGTCCATAGGGCACCCCTCCAACCACCTCAAGCAGGTCGCTGCCTCTCAATGGTTACAGTATCCCCCGTCGTGCGGACATAAGCAGGGCGCACCAACCGCAGAGACGAACCTGCGATATACCGCCTCCCGCGGTGTGGCTCCTGTCCCTCACCACAACGAGGGAGGGTTAAGTCTGATGTGCAAAGTGCCCACATCAACAATAAGTGCTAACGCATTTCGATTTCTTTCTCAATCTCGTCGAAAGCCTTATCGTAGCCAACCTCATACGTATCTGCAGCTATGGGACGGTACTCTACTTGCAAACCGCTGAGGGCAATTGCCTTAGCCGTCCCCTTTGCCCTGTTTTGCACATCTCGTTTTTGCTCTTTTTGCTTGTCGTATTCCATCACGTCGAAATATACGATCGAGTTCATCCGGCCTTTAATCTTTGGACTTGCAGTTTTGAAATATGAGGCTCGCAATGTGAGTAGCCACCACAGGTCAATTTCGGAAAAATCGAGTCCCAGACCGATGACATAAACGTTTGAAGAGAAGAACAGATTTGGCCAATAGGCCTCTTCAGATTCCCCGCTCAAGACAATTTCATCGATCTTCTCGGTAGATGAACTGTGCTTTTCATCGGGCTTATTCAGAAAGTGGCTGCGCATTTTCTGAACATATCCGATGTAGTGCTCGTACCCTATGCAAATAGATGACGCATTCTCTAACAAGCCATGGGCATGGAAAAAGCGCACTCCCCCTCTGATGCAAGAGTCTCCAAATAAGTACTTGCTCCCGCCAGGCCAGTCCCTACGAAAAGTTTCGCTGTCGTCCGGAAATGCCTTTTCGAGCGTACTGTCATAATTCGTCGTGATGATATTGTTCAGCGCCAACGACCTTATCCGATTATGCAGGGACCTGCACTTTATATCACTTGCCTCCAGCCCATCTTTCACCTGTCTCTTCAGCGCGCTATAAGCGTCCCCGCCCAGTCTTCTCTGCTGCCCTTCCGTCAAATTGGCACCAATCATCTCAAACTGAATGGGCGCAGGTATTTTCCCGCCTTCTGCATCGGGTTCGATACGGAGGCAGCTTGGGCAAAGATCCTTCAAGAGATTGTCCCAAGACACTTCCGGATTACTCGCACGGTTCAGACCGTTGCCAACAAGAAGCGTGTTTTGCTGCAGCATCGCCTAATCCCTCACAATTGACAGCAGGTCATCAAAATTACTCACCGTGTCAAATCGAACATCCTCGCCACTCATCTCGTTAAAAAGCTTTTTGGCGCAGGCAATTTTTGCGTTCTCAACGCCACGTAAATCCATGGTTCTCATAGAACCCTTGGTCTCGGCAACAAAGAACACGTGCTTCACGCTTTCCCGCTTGAAGGCAATGGCCCAGTCGGGAGCATAATTGCCAACTGGCGTTGGAATCTGGAACGAGCGCGGCAGCTTGGCGTAGACAACCACCTCGTCAGCGGCGTCCAGGTCCTCGGCAAACCGGCGTTCCACGGACTTCACCGCCGTCCCATCCGGAAACACGTAGTCCTGCACATTCTTCTTGGAACGATAGGCGCGCGCCATACTCTCAGGCATGGCATCCGTGAAGATGGCAGCATCGTAGCGTTCCTCAAGGCGGTTGTAGCTAATATGCTCCACAACCATCGTTGCCTTCTCGTCGACGATGGCATCCCCCACTTTTGCAATAAACTCCTCAGGGTTCTCCTTGAAGAGGGCGAACTTCACAGGGCTCATCTCAGAGAGAATCCTCGCCGCGCTACGACGCGTGATGGCAGCACGCTTGGCAACCTCACCCACTAGGTCGTACTTGACGTGAATGGGAGATACCTCAGAGAAGCTATGCGTCTCCGTCAGCCTCTTCTCGAAGTGACTCTTCGAGTCGAGCTGCTCGGCACTCCCCCGCTCGGCCTGCTCACCGGTGACGATGCGATACGTCACCTTGGGGACCATAAGGTTGCGGTTAATGTTATCCACGGCCTTGCGCCGCAGCTCATCGTCATCAAAGTGGACGGTATACGCCTGTTTGAAGTTGATCTTATTCCAAAGCTCCTGAAACTCTCGCTTGCCAAAGTTCTCGTTAAGAGGATTGGAAAGGACCTTCGTCTCGAGACCGTTGCCCACCATGTCATCAAGCACTGAGCTGTCAAAGACGCTCGTCAGGGCGGTCTCGATAAGCGGAAGCTTCTGCTCGATAACCGTGCGCGCGGCATCGGGGAGTGCCCCGATCTCCTCACGCCTGATGCCCTCGGTCTTGAACTTGTCGGTAACGCTGCCATCAAGCCCGACGTACTCAAGCTTCACAAGTACGTTGTGCACAATTTCCGCCTGTTCGCTATTCAACTCAAGTTTCACGCCATTCGAACCAACAAAGTGAAAGTCCTGGAGGAACTCCCTCGTGACCTTCTTCGGTCGCTCGCGCAGCTCTGCACGGATGTCCTTCTGCAGGTCGTTCACGAAGCTCGAATAGCTCTCGGATGCGATGACCGTGAGGAGGTTTACCTTCTGGACCATGTCCTCGCCAAGCGCACCAACATCCTGACGGTCGCCTTCCTGATTCACGCACAGACGCATGCCACGGCCTACCTCCTGGCGCTTGCTCGTCTCGGAACCAGACTCCTTGAGCGTGCATATCTGGAAGACGTTAGGGTTGTCCCATCCTTCGCGAAGCGCTGAGTGGGAGAAGATAAAGCGCGTAGGCTCGTCAAAGGAAAGCAGGCGCTCTTTGTCCGTTAGGATGAGGTCATAAGCACTTTCGTCGTCGGAATACTCCGACCCGCGTTTTGTTGCGCTGTCGATTGCGCGGTGTTTTTTATCTATAGAGAAATATCCTTTATGAACCTGACTCGCCTCGAACCTCCCAAGGTACGAGGCGTAAGATCCAGGAGCATCATCTTCGAAGCGTGGGGAAGCAAGCCGTTCCGCAACAGCGGCGGCGTATTCCTCCTCGAACACTCGACCGTATCCAACCGTCAGCTCTTCTCCGTCGTCCGAGTATGCGCGGTATTTCGCGACCTCATCGATAAAGAAAAGTGAGAGGCACTTGATGCCCCGCGAGTAGAGCTGCTCCTCCTTCTGGAGATGGCTCTTAATAGTCTCGCGAATCTGAACGCGACGGATGTCCTCACCGGCAGAGTCACCGACAACCTCGCCGCAATGCAACTCCTCGCCATTGCGGAAGCGCACATAGCCGAGAGCGCCGTCTTGATCGGCGCGAATCTCAGACACGACGAAATCGTTGCGATAGGCCTCGAGCTCGCCCGAGGCAATGTAGATGTCGTCACCCTCGTTAAACGAACCAATGACCTTCTTCACGCTGCCGTTAGCCATGAGCTTCTTGAACTCGATGCGCGCAACAGGAGCGGCCTTGCTCACCTTGATCTCTTGCAGACAGAGGTAGCCGTCCGTACCGCGCATGCCTCGCACCTCAAAGCCCTTGACCTCGATGCGCTTCACGAGGCGCATGTTGTAGGCGTCGAGCGCGTCGAGCGCGTAGACCTCGTTGTGGTGCTCCGCATGCGTAGCCGAGTAGTTGAGCGAGAAGAGCGGACGGAACTGCTGCATCGCCTTGCGCGTCGCGCTGTTCTTCTTCCCCATCTTCTGCGGCTCGTCGAGAATGAGGATGGGGTTGGTAGCTGCCAGGACGTCGATGGGGCGGCGGCTGCCAAAGTCGTCACGCTCGGAGAACATGATGCGGGCGGTCTTGTCGCCCCCACGCCCCTCCTTGCTCTTGGACTCGTCGAACGCGTTGAACGCCTGCATGTTAATGACCATGACGGAGATGTCGCTTCTGCTGGCAAAGGCATCGAGCTCGTTCAGGCGCGAGCTGTTGTAGACAAACCACCAGATGCGCTTCCCGTAGCGATCGGCAAAGTGCCGCTCGGTCATAGCGAACGACTTTGCCACGCCCTCGCGAATGGCGACGCTCGGCACCACGATAATGAACTTAGACCACCCGTAGCGCTTGTTGAGCTCGAAGATGGTCTCGGTATAGACGTAGGTCTTGCCGGTGCCTGTCTCCATCTCAACGTCCAGCTCGCAGGCGCCAAGCGCATGACTGAGCTTGCCCGAGCGCTCGATACCATTGCGGTCCTGGATCTTCTTGATATTGTCGAGAAGAACCTCGGAGTCCATCGTCAACGGAGCGTTTTTGTAGCCATCAGAAGCATCGGCATCAAGACTGTCGAAGTTGCCAATGAACGCCTGGCCCCTCTTGTTATAGAACCCGGCCCCCAGGTCACGAACGAACTGCTGTCCATTAACTTTGGGCTGGCCTTTGAAGACATCGGCAACTGCGTCTGCTGCCAGAGTCTGGTACTGCTGGACCTTGAACTTGAACTCCATAACCTAGATCACCTCGACCTCGGTAATGGAGCTGTAGTTCTTAAAGATCTCAGCGAAGTTCGAGACGGCATCGTCGCCGGCGAAGGAGGCGTCGCGCATGACCGCGTAGTCGGGCTCCATCTTAGCCATTGCCGTCATGACCTCGACAGGCACGTCCCTGTCGAAGCTGGCGACAAGACGGCCGCCGTCGACCGAGAAGACCGTGCAGCCGTCGACATCAAGCCGCTCGATGGGCGCTGAGAGTTCAATCTGCTTCTTAAGCATCACTTGGATAATGAGGTCATCCGCCGTGCGCCCCGGTTTGAGGTTGTCCGCCATGCCAGCGAGCATTTGCTGAGAGTACTTCGCTGGTTCTGCGGACACGTCTTCGAAGTTCGAGGAGTCAATCTTGAGTACGCGGAAGCCAACATCGGGAATCCTCTTCGGCTCCTCTCCGAGCTTGAGCTGACGGTTGGACTCCTCTACTTCAGCAGCAATCTTCTTGCCCGCGCGGCGGATGCGCTCCTTACCAACGCTTGAAACGGAATGGGGTGAGCATGTTTCTTCGCAGAGTGCTATCGCGTTCTTGATTATTTTCTCGGCACTCTTCTTTTTCGTTCGGGCTAGATTTGCATCCAAATCTTCAGGAATTTGAACCAAGATGAAACGCCGAGACGATTGGTCACCGAGATTGCTTAACCACATGGCGTGAGCAAATGATCCCGACCCCGAAAAGAAGTCCATTACAATGTCGTCGCCATCACTCATCATCGAAATCAGGCGACTCAGAATCGTCTCGTCCTTAGGGTTGGAAAAGACCTCACCTCCCATAAGCCTTGCAAGACGCTTCGAAGCAGCGCGACCGTCCTGATAGAACACGCTATAAGGAGCAGAATACTCGTGATCTTTGAGATATCGCTTGAAACACGGCACCTTTGCTTCGTCCTCACCAAATTGGACAAGGTCTTCGGAAATAACCTCCTGCATCCTTCTTTCTGAAAATAGCCAGCCGCGCGAGGGAATGGTCACAGGTTTGCGCGTTACAGGATGCAGGACCTCGTATCGTGGACCGCCGCCACCAGGCCATGAAATGTCCCCCGGAAAGAAGATTCCCCTATCATCGACCTCGCAATAATGACTGTGATTCTTCGCCGGGTCATTTACTGGGAGAGAGCGGTACCAGGCTTTAAGCCCAGTCGCAACAGCTCCATTATCTGAACCGTATTCTTTACGAAGCTTCTCGTACTCAGCATATATTTCGTCGATGCCGCTCTTGCGTTCACGCCACATCACACCTCGGTCTTTAAGAATGGCAAGGGAACGAACATAGCAAATGATGTATTCATGAGAAACCGAAACATACTTTGAATCGTTCTTTCTGCCGGCGGCCCAGATAAACTCAGCAACAAGGTTTCCCTGCCCGAAGATTTCATCCACAATCTTCCTGAGGTTTTCAACCTCGTTTTCGTCAATGCTAATAAAGAGGGCACCATCATCTGTAAGAAAGTCTCGCGCCAAAAGCAGACGAGAATACATCATTGAGCACCAGTCGGAATGAAACCGACCATTGGTCTCGCGATTCACGACTAAACGAGCCCCAGTGTCGTCATAATCTGCGCTCATCTTTTCGTATTCCCCGGGTGACAGTGCAAAGTCGTCTTGGTAAATTAAATCGTCCCTTGTGTTATAGGGCGGGTCGATGTAAATCATCTTGACCTTGCCGGCGTAGGTGTTGCGCAGGAGCTTGAGCGCGTCGAGGTTGTCGCCCTCGATGTAGAGGTTGCCGGTCGTGTCCCAGTCCACGCTCTCCTCAGGACACGGGCGCAGGCACTTGTCTATCTGGCGGTATGCCTCCTGCTTGGCTTCGCGCTTGCCCGGCCAGGTAAACTGGTAGCGCTCCCTCTGCCCCTCGGCGACATCGCCCACGCGCTCCTTGAGGGCATCGACGTCGATGGCGTGGCGAAGGGTGCCATCGGGCTCGCGGACCTCAGTCACGACCTCGGGAAAGAGCTCGGCGAGCTTCTCGACGTTCTCATCGATGATGTTCTCGGTAGTGTGGGACAGCTTTTCCATCAGGACTCTCCCTCCAGACGGGACAGCTCAGCCTCGATCGCACGCTTGCGGTCGAAAAGAGCGTTCCTCTTGGTAATTTGCTTTTCTGACTTGCGCTTTCGTTCAACCTGTTCAAGCTCGAGCCGCAGCGCCTCGCTCCGCCTCTTGCGCTCAAGGCGCCCGGTAAGGTCAACGGAGTTGGCGTCGCCAAAAATGACCTGAGACGAGATGGAATTCCAGAGCTCTCCCAAGGTCGATCCCGTCAACTCGAGCTTGGCGTCATCAGCCGACACCCATTTCGTCTCATAGAGACGATCTCGCCTCACGAGCAACTTGCAAGACTCATCCGTTAGACAAACGAAGAGCAGCTTGTTGGGTATCGAGCGGGCAACCAACTCGATTGCCCCATAGGGGACATCAGTACCTTTGAGGCGGAGCGCGAGAACATCTATCTCCGCCACGTCCTGGTCACTGGGGATGTGGATGCTGGCCTCCTTGATGGAGGCAACCATCTCGATGCGTTCGACCTGCTGGACGAGCTGTTCCTTGATGGCAGCCGTCGTCTTAAGGTGCTCGTAGAACGCCTTCTTGGGCATCACACGGTTAACGAGAACCGTGCTCGGCAAGTTAAGCACGAGTCCTCACCACCAAGAAACAAACAAGCTCGAAGTCGTCGAGGCCAGCGACGTCGTTCTCCAGGAAGCTCGTGGTGCCGCCGGAGAAGAAGCTGTCGAGATCGGCCTCGGCCTTCTCCTCCACGATCGACTCGATGGCGCTGCGCAGCAGACTTGAGGCGGCGCGCATGTCTCGCCCGTTCTTCGTAGCCTTGTTGTAAGCACGGCAGAGCGACGAATCGGGCTCGGACTTGCCTTTACACAGGCGTCTCATGGCGTCGAGAGACTCTTTGGGATCGAGGTAGCCGTGCACCACCTCGCCGTCATCGCTTACGTACACCAGGTAGAACGGGTGAATCTGGTTGCGCGTCTTGGCGTCAAGCTCCTGGTTCACGTTGCGGAGCACGAAGATGATGCCCGGCGTGTCACCCTCTACCACGGCATCAATGCCCGTGGGAACGTGGTCGATATCCGGGTTCTCCTGGTAGTAGGAGACGAGGTCCATCCGGAAGTCGTTGAGGCCGAGGTCGGTTATCGAGACTCCGCCCGAAACGTCCTCGAGGTCAACGACCTCGTGTTTCATCTGCTCGAGTTGCTGCTTGCGGTACTCGAGGTCACCCTTCTCGTCCTCGTTGATGTAGTCGTCGTCGCCGGTCGAGGTCATGACAACGGCGTGCATGCGGTTCTCGACGCGCGCCTTGAGGTTGATGTAGTTATCCAGGTCCTCGTCCGGCCAGAAATTGACGAGCTGAATGACATCGTTCCTTGAGCCGATACGGTCCACGCGGCCAAAGCGCTGGACGATGCGCACCGGGTTCCAATGGATGTCATAATTCACCAGATAGTCGCAGTCCTGGAGGTTCTGCCCCTCTGAGATGCAGTCCGTGGCAATAAGGATGTCGATGTCCTTGTCACGCAGGCGCGGGTAGACCTTGTCGCGGTCCTTGGAGACAGGCGAGAAGCAGGTGAGAATCTCGGAGAGATCACCGCGAACCCCGTCAACGTTGGTCTTGCCGCCACCCGATCCTGTGACCTCCGCTACCCCCAAGCCGAGTTCACGGGATGCGAACTCAGAAACGTGTTCATAAAGGTAATTCGCAGTGTCAGCGAAGGCAGTGAAGACAATGACCTTCTTGTTGCCCGAGTTGATGGGATTCTCTGCCTTCTCAGCGATGAGGCGTTCGAGACGCAAGAGCTTGTCGTCATGCTCGGCATCGATGCCGCGGATCATCTCAATCAGACCCTCAATGGTCTGGGCATCGTCCCGAACATCCTTTTCCCAACTCTTCCAATCGAGATCGCGCAAATCGAACTGTGTTTTACCGCCCACGGAAAAGTCCATGAAATCGGCGTCCTCGTAATCAAAATCAAAGCCGGTCCCAAACGAGGACGAATCAACGCTCTTAGAAACAGCGCCCTCCGCCTTGAACACCTCAATGGTGTTGAGGCACTGGTTCATGACAGAAAAAACGCGCTCGAGCGTGAGCCTGAACGACGAGACGGAGCTCTCGAGGCGCTTGAGCAGGTTGGCTGCCATGAGCTTACGGACACCCGTCTCGCGGCCGCTTGTGGTGAGGTTGCCGTTCTTGTCCTCGTACTTACCTCGAGCCGACGGGAGCAGATAGTGCGAGGGAATGTAAACAGCAAGCTTGATCAAATCAAGCGAGCTGGCAATCTCACTGTATGTGGTGCTGTTTGGCAGCGTTGAGAGCTTGGGATAGACTGAGATTGGGTCGTTGCGCCGCGGGAACGGGCCTATGGCGTTCACATCGTAGTAACGCTGGATGTGCTTGCGCGAGCGAGCAACTGTCACTTGATCGAGAACCCTAAAGAAGTCGAAGTCGAGCGAGTCAGTGAGTGCCTCGGTGCTGCGTTCCTCAGCTGGGAGCTTAGACCAGGCCGTGAAGGCGCTTTGGGCGCTCCTGAACACGTCCTCGATGTCGGAAGAGAGCCCGAGCTTCTCCGACCATCCAGCCGGATCCCCCTGGTAAGCGAGCCTCAGCTGATTTCGCAGGTCACGGAAGCGGTTGTTGACAGGGGTCGCGGAGAGCATGAGCACCTTGGTGGGGACTCCGCCGCGAATGACGTGGTTTATCAGACGCTGATAGCGATTCTCGGTACCACCGGTCCCGTCTTCCTTTGCCGCAGTTGCCGTGTCTTCACCATTACGGAAGTTGTGAGACTCATCGATGACGACGAGGTCATATCCGCCCCAGTTGATTGTCTCCAAGTCTATGCCCGTGACGGTCCTGCCTCGCTTGCGTGAGAGGTCGGTGTGATAGAGCACGTCATAGCGGAGACGATCGCTGGCTATGGGATTATTGACCTGATTGTTGCGGTACATCGTCCAGTTGTCCGAGAGCTTCTTGGGACAAAGGACAAGCACATTGCGATTGAGCGACTCATAGTACTTGATTACAGCGAGCGCTGTGAACGTCTTGCCGAGGCCTACGCTGTCGGCAAGGATGCAGCCATCATAGGTCTGGAGCTTGTTGATGATGGCGAGAACCGCATCCCTCTGGAAGTCGTAGAGGAGGTTCCAAATGGCACTTTCGCGGAATCCAGTCCCCTCCTTGGGAAGATTGTCCGCCGAGACGTCATCAAGGAACTCATGAAAGATTCGATAGAGCGCTGCATAGTAAACGAGCTCGGGCGCGTTCTCCCGATACATTGCTTGGATGTTGTCGATGACCGTAGCTGTGACGTCCTCGAGCGCTTCGCTCTCCCAAGCCTGGTCGAACATAGCGAGGTACTGTCGCGACTGGTCGGAACTCTGCCGCCACACGCCCGTCATAACCGGATGGTCACCCACTCCGAGCGCCCCCACCGAGAAGCTCTGGACACCCAGATATGCTGCAGCGTCTTCACCTTCGACCGCAAGACCCGACATCACTGGGGCGATCCCCGACTTTGAGGATTTGAAACGAGCCTTCGCCTTAATCCAGCTCGCACACTCAGAAGCGACAGCCTTTTGCGTGAGCTCATTGCGAAGTTTGATTTCAAACTCCGTACCGTAAAGTCCTTGCTCGCGCGAGAGACGCGGGATGTAGAACTCGCGCTGCTCCTTCTTGGCGCGTTCCTTGGCGAAAGTCGGCTCAGTATAGATGAATCGGAATTCATCAAGTGACTCAAGCTGTTCGCGGAGCTCGTTGAAGGCGTACATCGAGAACACCGACGCCGCGACAGAAACCGTATCCCCTTCTTTGATAATCCTTACGAGATCATCCTTTAGGATATTGGTCCTATTATCGAAAAACGCATTGTCCATCCGCTACGCCACCCCCTTGGGACAGCGTGGCTGGATATACAGGGTTAAGCCGACACCCCTACTCGGAGCGCCCCCCCCCGCTACGTTTTTCCAGTTCACAAGCGACACCATGTGCTCGCTCCCCTTATTGCCCGGTATACCTCTTACACCGGTATGTCTAAAGATTAATCAACAGTACCATGATACCGGGTCATCCATGTTCTGGCCTTCATTGATTGCACGGAAGATTGCTTCGCCTCTTCGCCCCGAGAGGACGGCAGCGCCTTTGGATTACTCCGTCCAAACGATTCTCAGAACCGCCCTCAACGCATGGCTCACGCCACCATCCCTGCACACGCGGGCGAATCCGGTCGCGTATCATATGCCGAGCGCATACGACGCGCAATCATAGGAGGACATTCATGAACGGAACTATGCTGCAGGGCTTCTCTTGGTACCTGCCTGCCGACGGATCGCACTGGCGCCGCCTGGCCGAGCAAGCGCCCACCTTTGCCTACGAGGGCATCACCGCCGTGTGGATGCCGCCCGCCTACAAGGGCGAGCACGGCGCCGAGGACGTGGGCTACGGGGTCTACGACCTGTACGACCTGGGCGAGTTTGACCAAAAGGGCAGCGTTGGCACCAAGTACGGCACGCGCGCCGAGTACGAGGCCGCCATCGAGGCGCTGCATGCGAACGGCATCCAGGCGCTCGCCGACATCGTGCGCCGCAAGGACATGATAGTCATCGCCGACGAAATACAC
>CASELS010000006.1 GCA_949288855.1 uncultured Collinsella sp.
CATGTGGCGCGCGGCCACGGTTGGTGGTACGACCATTGTCGCCCGACCCACGGAGCCGCGACAGGGGGAGGGCCCAATGTTCAGCTCATATCGTCTATAGACCTATAGGCGTCTCTTTGGTACTATCACTGTAGTGATAGATATCACCTTGGTGATATCACCTTTCAGCGGAAAGGGGGGACATTCCATGGAACTCTGGCACGGTTCGTCGCAGATTGTGCGGGTACCACGTTTCGCGCTGTCTCGTCCGCATAATGATTATGGACCCGGTTTTTACTGCACTCCCTATGTGGAGCTTGCAAAGGAGTGGGCGTGCCCGCGTGAAGTGGACGGCATTGCGAATCATTATGAGCTTGATACTGAAGGCCTGCAGGTGCTTGATTTGGAAGACGGCACCCATTCGGTGCTCGAGTGGCTTGCAATTTTAGTAAATAATCGCGTGGTCAATGTCGGTGTCCCCATTGCTCAGGCAGCTATTGAGTACCTTACCGAGAACTTTCTTATAGATCTTGCTCCTTACGACATTGTTCGGGGATATCGTGCCGATGACTCGTATTTCTCATTCGTCCGTTCGTTTGTGTCAAATGGGTTGACCGTGGAGCAGTTGGAAACCGTGATGCATCTGGGGAGTTTGGGTGCGCAGGTGGTTCTCAAAAGTCCCAGGGCATTCGAGCGCATCCGATTCGTTGACTATGAAACTGCCCCTTGGGAGGAGTTTCATCGGCGGCGCCTCAATCGGGATATGGCTGCACGTAAAGCGTTTTTTGAGGAGTCACGTCGGGGGGTCACCCAGGGCTTGTATATGAACACGA
The DNA here is from genome assembly GCA_949288855.1 of uncultured Collinsella sp. Classification (GTDB taxonomy): domain Bacteria; phylum Actinomycetota; class Coriobacteriia; order Coriobacteriales; family Coriobacteriaceae; genus Coprousia. Next base: position 813 of record CASELS010000006.1, read on the forward strand.
TCTTGTCAGAGGGGTTGAAGCAAGATGACGTTCGCGTATGACAGGATATACCTCGCCGACGCCATGGCGGTTCTTGCCGAGTTTTTCGATTACGCGGTAAGTGACTACGGGGCAGAAGGAGACGAGGTTGCCGACTTGTTTTGTATAAGCTCGCTGAGCGATATGTTCGCCAAGGGCAATCCGTTGGTGGTTTCTGGCATGTCGGGCCCAGAGCTGTTTGAGCGCCTATCGGTTGAGCTTGGGTATGACGATGCGGTGCTCCCTGAGCCATTATTCAGGTTTGAGAGGACGCCCGATTATTGGGCAGGATGGGTTGCGGCATTTATTCAGTGGCGTTTGGGGATTTCCTTTGATGAACTGTTCCGCATCATGCCCTACGATGACCTTATCAGGCTATACCATCCGTGGCACGAGGCGTCCGAGGAACGCTTTTGCGAGCTCTTTGTCGAGTGGGCGCGTGATAGCGAGGTGAGAGCTCCCACACGCCTTGCGCGCTTGAGAAGTGGACTGCGTCTTTCGCAGCGCGAGCTTGCTTATCGCTCCGGCGTCGGCCTGCGCTCCATTCAGATGTACGAGCAGCGGCAGAAGGATATCAACAAAGCCCAAGCACAAACGTTGTTGAGACTGTCGCGCGCCCTTTATTGCTCGATGGAAGACTTGATGGAGCCGGTGTTCGAGCTGGACGAGGTGGCATAAGTGCTCTGTGCGGGCGCGAACCGTTCTAGAGGTATTCGATCTGGGCGCCTTCGGTGTCGCAGGTGAGGATGTGCGTCGCGCACTCCGGGAACTGTTCGCGCAGGCGCACCTGCAAGAACTTCGCCACGATGGTGTCGTCCGTGACGGCCATAAGCGTCGAACCGGAACCGGAGATCCAGAGCGTTTTGGCGCCGCCAGCGAGGCAGGCTTCGCGGATGGCATCGTAGTCGGGGATGAGCGCGCGGCGGTAGGGCTCCTGCAGACGGTCGTCGTTGGCGGCGGCGATGAGCGCCGTGTCGCCCGTTTCGAGCCCGCGGGTGAGGCCGGCGATGCGGCCCATCTGCCATACGGCCGTGTTGAGCGGCACCTCGGTCGGCACCACCTTGCGCGCGTCTGCGGTGTGGACCTCGTAGGGCGGGATGATGGTGATGAAGCGCAGCCGCGGGGAGACGTCGTAGCGAAGGCACCGTGGCAGCTCGCCTGTGGGCGTAAACGAGCATACGGCCGCGCCCAAGATCGCGGGCGCGACATTGTCGGGGTGGCCCTCGAGCGAAGTGGCGAGCGCCACGAGCTCTTCGCGGGTGACGGTGTGGTTGGTGAGCGCCGCGGCGCCCATGATGCCGGCGACCACAAGCGTCGAGCTCGAGCCCAGGCCGCGCGCGACGGGCACCTCGGTTTCGATGTGAATGGAGACGGGGAAGGGCTTCTCGCCCCACGTCTCAAGGGCGTAGAGGAAGGACTGGTAGACCATGTTATCGGCGTTGCGGAACTCCTCGGGGCAACCGGTAATGGTGAGTTCGCTCGCGCGGTCCATCGTGACGTGCGCATAGAGCGACACCGCCATGCCAAGCGTGTCGTAACCAATGCCGAGGTTTGCGCTCGTTGCCGGAACGGTGATCTTGATCATGGTCTCCTCCTGGTCGATGTGCCCATTCCCTTCGCTGCTCAGACAGTCCTCGCTCGCTTCGCTCGCTGCGGAACTCGCGACGAAGGGAATGGGCACATCGCCTCTGGCGAATGTATGCTCATGCGCGGAGCTGTCATGCGTCTTTATCCTAACAGGGGCACGGCGTGCGCGCCCCTGCGCGTGAAACGGAAACAGTCGCGCGGCCATCGCCCGGTCGGCGGGACGCTTGGCTCAAATCGGCCCCGTTGGTGGCTCGACCTGGGGCGTAGCCGCGCGGACTTCGCGAAGACTCCGCGCGGCTAGCCCAGATTCTCGCCGTTCGTGGCGATGACCTTCTTGTACCAGTCAAAGCTCTTCTTCTTGGAGCGCGCGAGCGTGCCGTTACCCTCGTTGTCACGGTCGACGTAGATGAACCCGTAGCGCTTCTCCATCTCGCCCGACCCGGCGGACACGAGGTCGATCGGACCCCATGTGGTGTAGCCGAGCATCTCCACGCCGTCCTGATCGATAGCATCGCGCATGGCCTCGATGTGCTCGCGCAGGTAGGCGATGCGGTAATCGTCGTCGATGGTGCCGTCTGGCTTCACCTCATCATACGCGCCGAGGCCGTTCTCCACCACGAAGAGCGGCTTCTGGTAGCGGTCCCACAAATCGTTGATGGTGATGCGGAAGCCCAGCGGGTCGATGACCCAGCCCCAGTCGCTCGTACGCACGTAGGGGTTCTCCACGCCCGCGAAGGCGTTGCCCTCGGCGATGCCGCCGGCGGTTGCGGGGTCGGCGGCGATGCAACGGGACGAGTAGTAGCTAAACGAGATGAAATCGACCGTGTGTGCGGCGAGGATGCGCTCGTCTTCCTCGGTCATCCCAACGTCGATGCCCTCGCGCTCGAACTGCTTAAGCGCATATCCCGGGTAGCGCCCGCGGCTCTGCACGTCCACGAAGAAGTAGTTCTCCTGGTTCTTGAGCTGCGCGGCGCGCACGTCCTCCGGGCGGCACGAGTAAGGGTAGTAGCTGCCCGCAGCGAGCATGCAGCCCACCTTGTTCTCGGGGTCGATCTCGTGCGCGATCTTGGTCGCCCAGGCGCTCGCCACGAGCTCGTGGTGGGCGGCGAGATATTCGGCCGCACGCGGGTTCTCGCCCGGCTCGAGCACGATACCCGCCCCCATGAACGGGCGGTGCAAGATCATGTTCATCTCGTTGAAGGTGATCCACCAGCGCACAAGCCCTCGGTAGCGGGTGAAGAGCACGCGCACGAGCCGCTGGTAGAGGTCGATGAGCTTGCGGCTGCGCCAGCCGCCGTACTCCTTGATAAGGTGGATGGGGCAATCGAAGTGCGTGATGGTGACGAGGGGCTCGATGCCATGGTCGCGGCAGCAGCGGAACACGTCCTCGTAGAAGGCGAGGCCCTCCTCGTTGGGCTCGTCTTCATCGCCCAAGGGAAAGATGCGGCTCCAGGCGATGGAGAGGCGGAACACCTTGAAACCCATCTCGGCAAAGAGCGCGATGTCCTCACGGTAGTGGTGGTAGAACTCGATACCCGTTTGGGCAGGGTAGTAATACCCGGGCTCAAAGTCGAGCATGCGGCGCAGCCCGCGACTCACGTCGTTGCGCTCCGGCCCGTGCGGGATGACATCGACGTTGGCGAGGCCGCGGCCTCCCTCGTTGTACCCTCCCTCGCATTGGTTCGCCGCGGTAGCGCCTCCCCATAGAAATCCCTCGGGAAACGGCATGGCTGGTCTCCTTTCTGTTATGCGGTGGCACGGTGCTCGCTGGAGCAATGACCGTGCCGCTTTCCGGTGCCTATGAGTTCCGGCAGTTGCGCCAGGCACACGCCGGCCAAGATGACGGCGACCCCGAGCCACTCGATCACACCGAGGGGCTCACCGAGCACAATCATGGCGATAAAGAGGCCGGCGGGGAGCTCAGCGGCGGCCATGACGGTGGAAAGCCCGGCGGGCAGATGCGGTGACCCGAGCCCAAAGAGCAGGACCGGGCACATGAGCCCGAAGAACCCGGCGATGGCGGCGAAGGGGAGGATGCCCTGGGTGAGCACTCCCGAGACGAGGTAGTCCGGGCATACGGCGAGCGACATGATTACCGAACCTGCGCAGACGATCGCCCCGCGCTGCTCGTTGCCGCACGGTGCTTTGACCTTGCCGGAGAGCGTGACAAAGAGGGAGCACGAGACGGCGGCGCCGAGCGCGCACAGCAGGGCGACGGGGTCGTAGCCGGCGATACCGGTCTGGTACACGCCGCTCGCAAAGACTGTTCCCGCAACGATGACCGCCGCCGACGCAATTTCGATTGGGCGCGGCGCGCGGCGCGTCATGATGGTCTGCCAGACAAGACCCATCCACGTGAACTGGAAGAGCAGCGTGAGCGCCACCGGGGCGGGCAGTACGCTCATGGCGTAGCAGTAGAGGATCGAGGTGAGGCAGGTGAGGGCGCCAAGGCCCATGAGCTTGAGTACCGTGCGCACGGGCAGCGCGCTGAGCCGCTTGCCGCGCGCACGGCCGATAAGGACGGCGAGCACGAAGAACAAACAGCCGAACCACGCCTGGCTCGCGACAACCTGGTTGGAGGTGAAGCCCGCCGCGTAGGCGAGCTTGTAGGTGGTCGCCATCGCGCCGTAGCAGGCCCCGCCGGCAAAGACCTGCAGGGCGGCCAGGGTCCGCTGGCTTTTCTTGGCTGGTGAGAGCTCGCTTTGGCGGGCGCTCGCTGTAGAGCGGGTCGTATCGTGCACAGTGCCCCTTTCCCGGTACGCTGGGTACCGTTGTTCGCGTGAGAACGGGGTGGTGGCATGCGCGATGCGTTTTACCTACGCACAGAAAAAGCCACGCAACCGCGTTCTCGGTTGCGTGGCAAAAAGGTGACCTATCGTCCAGAAAAGTCCACGCTCTTTTTAAGCACGCCAAAGGTATGCGAACAAGGCGCGCATGGTCAAGAGCCGGCCGCGGCAGGAGGGGATTCTCCGCAAGCTCTACACGGCTTCTATACGGTTGCCGCCGGCGAGCATGGGAGGAAGGGGTCGCTCGGGGGGCGTACGCACCGTCCGTCGCGAGTTCCGCAGAAAAAGGAGCCCAACGGGCTCCTTTTCGAGGACTGTTTGAGCAGCGGACGGTGCGTGCGCCCCGCCCGTGAGGGCTTACAGCCTGAGTGCCGCATTCTCCACGTAGGTGCCCATACCGGCAACATCGACCACGTCGCTGAACCGCTCATGTGCGCTCTCGAGCGCGGCAAGCTGCGCCGGTGCGGTGGTGCCAGTGACCTCCTCCAGCTTGCGCATGCAGGCAAAGTCATCTGCGGGGACGTCCTCGCCCAGCGCCTCGAGCACGGCGCGAGGGAACTTATAGGGGCTTGCAGTGGAGAGCAGTACGCGCGCGGCGCTACCCGCGGCGGCAGGCAGCTTCTCCTGTACGCGGTAGCCGCAGGCAGTGTGCGGATCGATCAGATAGGCGTTCTCGCGCCAGCTCGCGGCGATGGCGCCGGCAACCTCGTCCTCGTCCGCCCAGCCGCAGGCAAACGTCTCCTGTATCTTGGCGAGAAGCTCAGCCGGTACCTCAAAACGCCCGGTCTCAGCGAGGTCGGCCATAAGGCGGGCGATGAGCTCGCAGTCGCCGCCGGAGAGGTAGTAGAGCATGCGCTCCAGGTTGGATGAGATGAGGATATCCATGCTGGGCGAGGTGGTGGTGAAAAACGGGCGATTGCGGTCGTAGACGCCGGTGGTGAGGAAGTCAAAGAGCACGTTGTTCTTGTCGCTCGCCACCACAAGCTTGGAGACGGGAAGGCCCAGAAGCTTGGCATAGTAGCCGGCGAGCACGTCGCCGAAGTTGCCCGTGGGCACGCAGAACTCGACCGCGTCGCCTGCGGCGATGGCACCTGCGCGCAAAAGCTGCGCGTAGGCGGCAAAATAGTACACGACCTGCGGAACCAAGCGGCCGACGTTGATGGAGTTCGCGCTGCTGAGCACGATGCCCGCCGTGGCCAGGCGTTCGGAGAGCGCGCGGTCGGCAAAGATGCGCTTCACGGCGCTCTGCGCGTCGTCAAAGTTGCCGCGCACGGCGGCCACGGCGACGTTGCCGCCCGCCTGCGTGGTCATCTGCAGCTCCTGCACGCGGCTGACCTTGCCCTCGGGGTAGAAGACGGTGATGCCGCAGCCGGGTGCGTCGGCAAAACCGGCGAGCGCCGCCTTGCCCGTGTCGCCCGAAGTGGCGGTCACGATCATGATCTTCTCGCCCGCGCCGGCACTTGCTTGGGCGCGCGCCATCAAGCGCGGCAGCATCTGGAGGGCGACGTCTTTGAACGCGCTCGTGGGGCCGTGGTAGAGCTCGAGTACATATGCGCGCGGATCTGCGTCCTCGCCCGGCGCCTTTGCAAGCGGGACGACGGGCGTCACCTCGGGGCTCGCAAACGTGCCGGTATAGGCCTCGTCCACACAGGCGGCAATCTCGTCTGCCGTGTAATCAGGTAGTAACAAACCGAGCACGTTGCGCGCAATAGCGGCGTAATCGAGCTCTGCCAGCCCGTCTACGTCGACTTTCGCCGAGCCGAGGTCATCAGAAACATAGAGCCCCCCGTCGGGTGCGAGGCCCTGGCGGATGGCTTCCTTGGCCGAGCACTCCTCGGCGCGCGAACGTGTGCTATGGTACAAACTCATATCGGTAGCTCCTAAAATGCCTCGAGCTCGCGGAAACGTAAGGCCCATGGTATCAGAGCCGCCGCGCTGCACGTGCCCTACCCGGAAAGGTAACCCGTTCGTCATGATTAAGATCGCGAAATTCGGCGGCTCCTCGGTTGCGGACGCCGAGCACTTCAAGAAGATCCGCGCCATAGTGGAGGCCGACCCCGCCCGCCGCTTTGTTGTGGTGTCCGCCTGCGGCAGGCGTCACTCGGGCGATGCCAAGGTGACCGATCTTCTTTACCTGGTCGCGGCGCACGTGCGCTATCACGTCTCGTGCGACGATCTGCTTGCCGACATCGGCCAGCGCTACTTTGATATTGCCGACGAGCTCGGGCTTGCCTATCCCATTCGCGACGAGTTTGCCGCCTTTGCCGACAAGGCGCGCTCGGGCGCGTACTCGACCGAGGAGCTTGTTTCCCGCGGCGAGTACTTTACGGCCCAGCTCATGGCCGAGTATCTGGGGCTGCCCTTCCTCGACGCAGCGGATGTTGTTGCCTTCCATCACGACGGCACGCTGTCCATGACCCGTACCGAGGCGCTCGTGCAGGAGCGCGGCATTCCCGGTGGCTTTGTGATGCCCGGTTTCTACGGCGCTACGCGCGAGGGGCAGATTAAGCTGCTCGACCGCGGCGGCGGCGACATCTCGGGCTCCATCCTCGCCAAGTGCCTCGGCGCCGACCTCTACGAGAACTGGACCGACGTCTCGGGCTTTCTCTCGGCAGACCCGCGCGTGGTCGCCAACCCGCAGCCCATCAGCCGCGTCACTTATTCTGAGCTGCGCGAGCTCTCTTACATGGGCGCGAGCGTGCTGCACGAGGAGGCGGTCTTCCCGGTGATGGAGGCGGGTATCCCCATCGCGGTTAAGAACACCAACCGCCCCGAGGATCCCGGCACCGTTATCTCCGACCGCGAGAACTACGTGGCGAGCGAGCCCATCATCACGGGTGTCACGGGCAAGAAGAACTTTGTTGCCGTGCACGTGCTCAAGGACCACATGTCCAACGAGGTGGGCATTATCCGCCGCACGCTCTCGATCTTTGAGCGCTATCACGTGTCGGTCGAGCACATTCCCTCGGGTATCGACAGCTTTGCCGTGGTGGTGCAGGGCGACGACGTAAAGGACTGCATCTGGTCGATTGTGGCCGACATCAAGACCGAGGTCGCGCCGGACGGCATCAAGGTGGTCGACGACCTCTCGCTCATCTCCACCGTTGGCCGCAACATGATCGGGCGCCCCGGTGTTTCCGGCCAACTCTTTGCGGCGCTCGGCAACGAGGGCATCTCCATCCGCATGATTGCCCAGGGGTCCGATGAGATCAACATCATCGTCGGTGTGCACCGGGACGACTTTGAGCATGCTATTCGCGCCATCTACCGGGCGTTTTCCGATGGTGACCATCTCCTCGAGCTCAAGGACCTCAAAAAGGCCGAGGAGGATGCACGCCCGCGCGTCGCGGATACGGACGAGAAGGAGTAGCGACGTCATGCGGGCCGTTTTGCCCTAGGCCCCCCTCGCACCCCCTTTGCCTTAGCAGAACAATGCCGCCGCCCCGCAAGCATGGGGCGGCGGCTGAATGCTAGTTCTGCTGCACTTTTGCTGATAATGGGGTTTCAAAATCGCGGTCTAAAATGCGCACCTCCTCAATTTCCGCGCAGCTTGGGACGACATTGCTTTCGTCCGTCTTGTATTGGGCTTCGACAACCCAATCCTCCCTAATCCACGTTGGCTCCAGCTCAGCGCCGCCAACGTCGAAGAAACGTGTCTCGTCCGTTATCTTGCAGACGTAGTAGCACTGCATATCGTCGTTTTGCGCGCCGTCATCGCCGGATTGGACGACAAACTCTTTCCAGGACGGTGATGTGTCGACAACCTCTCCCCGTATGATTCCAACGTGCGATGGTCCTTGCATCCAGCGTGCAACAAGAAAAGCTGCTACGACAACGACGATGATGGCAGCCAGGGCAATGAACGTTTTGCTTCTGTTTCTCGTATTAGGTGGGGAGGGCTCGTTATCGGCAGCACCAGCAAGGCCAGCAAGATCATCGAGGCTTGTTTGATAGAGCTTTGCGAGTGCCACGAGATTGTCCGTGTCAGGCGAGGATTCTGCGCGCTCCCATTTTGATATCGCCTGTCTGGACACGCCAATTAACTCCGCGAGTTCGTCTTGACTGTAGCCATGCTCTTTGCGCAATTCTGCCAACCGCTGCGCCATACCATCGACCATAGGGACTCCTCCAAATTGGTTGCGGATATGACAATCTATGACCTGCTCGATTCAAACCATACGCGACACAGGGCAGGTTGCGCTATCGTCTTTGGTTTGAATTCGACATTCTGTTGGGCAACTTTTAGTTGCGGTAGCAATCGGGGCGTCTTATGAGCGGATTTGTTTTGACGATGGGGCTGCGTCTGTGTCGCTCTTGGTCGCTTAGCGTAAAAACGTGCGCCTTGTGTTTCTAGTGCATTATCGAAAGATTGCCTCCCTATGAATAACGATTCGCGACGGATACACTTTTCAAACGCGCAATTGATGTCGGCTGCGCGCCGATGCAGAAGGGAAATACCATGAAGGACTACACGGTTGCGATACTCGGCGCCACGGGTGCGGTGGGCACGCAGATGCTCCAGTGCCTTGAGGAGCAGGATTTTCCGGTAAGTAAGCTGCGCCTTCTGGCGAGCGCGCGCTCGGCGGGCAAGACGCTTTCCTTCCGCGGCGAGGACATCGTGATCGAGGAGGCCACGCCTGAATCGTTTGCGGGTTGCGACATCGTGCTCGGCGCGGCGGACGACGCTATCGCCAAGGCGCTTTTACCCGCGGCCGTCGAGGCGGGCGCCACGGTGGTGGACAACTCTCATGCCTTCCGTATGGACCCCGAGGTTCCGCTCGTCATCCCCGAGATCAACGCCGAGGACATCTCTTGGCACCACGGCATCATTGCCAACCCCAACTGCGCTACCATCATCGCACTGGTGCCCACGTGGCCCATCCACCAGCTCGCCGGTGTGAAGCGCATGATTGTCTCGACCTATCAGGCCGCCTCTGGTGCCGGTGCGCCGGGCATGGCGGAGCTTGAGGCGCAGATCTGCGCCATGGGTCGCGGCGAGGAGATTCCTGAGCCGCGCGCGTTTGCGGCTCAGCTGGTAAGCAATCTGATTCCGCAGATCGGCGGCTTTAACGAGGAGGGCTATACCTCCGAGGAGATGAAGCTCCAAAACGAGGGCCGCAAGATTATGCATCTGCCCGAGCTCGCCGTGTGCTGCACGTGCGTACGCGTACCGGTGCTCCGCTCGCATTCCGAGAGCGTCACGCTTGAGCTCGAGCGTCCCGTCACGCTCGAGGCGGTGCGCGAGGCGCTTGCCGCCGCGCCCGGCGTGAAGCTTGTGGACGACCGCGCCGCTGAGAGCGCGCACGACCGTTTCCCCATGCCGATCGATACCTCCGACCAAGACCTCATCTGGGTCGGTCGCGTGCGCCGCGACATCTCCAACCCCGATGTGGCGCGCGGCATTACCTTCTGGTGCTGCGGCGACCAGATTCGCAAGGGCGCGGCGACCAACGCCGTCCAAATTGCGAAGCTGCTCTGCGCTTAACTGCCGCAGCGGCTTTTGCTCATAGAGGGTGTAGAACGGGGCGCCGATGTTCATCATCGGTGCCCCGTTCCGTGCCGCTTCGTTCGAGCGGCCGATATTCGCTTTGCTGAGTTGTAGGCGTATTCCATCGCGTGAGCCAAAGCGTTTGTATGCGGCCCTTGCCTGGTGCGCAATGCGTCCGTCCGTGCGTTGCCCCGTGATTCGATGCGATAGTGGGCATCAAATTTGCGGAATGCCAAATAGACCCTTGATTTTGTGCCGATATGCACGTCGTTTTACCGGGATATAGCGGCGCTACTCGGCGTGCTCTGAATTTGATGCCCACTATCGAGTCGAATGGAAGAAAACGTGGTGCGCGCCGACGCCGGCGCGCGGTTGCGGCCTATACAGCGCCGCTCGCGGCATTGTCTTGCGCGCCCGGCTCTGCGCGGAAGCTATTCGCTACCATGAAAGAAGCAATGCCAACCCAGCTCATAGAAAGAGACCTCCATGAAGAAGCAGCGGATCGGCATGACAGGTATCGAGGCGTCGCGCGTCGCACTCGGTGTTATGCGCTTGGCGGGACGCACTGCCAAAGAGGCGGCGGCGACGGTTTCTGCCGCGCTCGAAGCGGGCATCGACTTCTTTGACTCGGCGGATATCTACGGCGCGGGCGAGAGCTCGCGCGCGCTCGGGCAGGCGCTGCGCGACCTCGATGTCCCGCGCGAGAGCGTCATCCTCCAGACAAAGGCGGGTATCGTGCCAGGTGAGCGCTACGATTTCTCGCGCGAACACCTTGAGCGCGCGCTCGATGCGGAGCTAGAGCGCTTGCAGACGGACTATGTGGACTTCTTTCTGCTCCATCGTCCCGATCCCTTGGTTGATATTGACGAACTGGCCGATACGCTCGGTGCCATGGTCGAGGCGGGTAAAGTGCGCCAGCTGGGCGTGAGCAATATGAACCCGTGGCAGATTGACCTCATCCAGAGTGCGCTCGAGGTGCCGCTCGAGGTGAACCAGCTGCAGTTTGGCCTGGGCCACACGCAGGCTATCGCCAGCGGGCTGCACGTCAACATGGGCGATGCACCGGCGACAGAGCGCGGCGGCGGCCTCATTGAGTGCGCGCGCCTCTACGGCATGACCATCCAAGCGTGGAGTCCCTTCCAGTTTGGTACCTTTGCGGGCTGCTTTATCGGTCACCCGGACTTCCCAGAGCTCAACGCTGCGCTCGATGAGGTGGCTGAGGCACATGGCACCACGTCAACGGCGGTGGCGACGGCGTGGATCTTGCGGCATCCGGCGAACATCCAGGTCATCTGCGGTTCCATGTCGCCGGACCATATCCGCGATGCCGCCGCGGGCGCCGACGTGGAGCTCACCCGCGCGGAGTGGTGGCGCCTCTATCAGGCGGCGGGCAACGACCTGCCCTAAGAGTGCGGATCCTCGGATGCGGGACCGTCTGCTGGGCCGTCCCCGCAATGCCCTAGACAGCGAGTAGGCTGGGGGAAGCCATGGAGCAGTTTGATATCTTCATCTCGTTCAAGAATACAGCCGAGAATGGTCTTCAGACGGAAGATGCGGCGCTTGCGGAGCAGGTGTACAAGGAGTTTTGCGCGCGCGGCATCAGCACGTTTTACAGCAACATCACGCTGCTGCGGCTCGGCGAGAGCGTCTACAAGCGTTCGATTGACAAAGCGCTTGACACGGCAAAGATCCTCATCGTCATAGGGACCGACCTCGCCTACATCAAATCGCGCTGGATTCGCTACGAGTGGGAGAGCTTCCATACCGATGTTCTGGACGGGGTAAAGGACGGCGAGATCATCACCTTTACCAGAAACATCAATCCGCGTTCGCTGCCGCGGGCGCTGAGGAGCTATCAGAACTGCAACGCCGACGACATGGGCATAAGCGCGTTTTGCGATTTTGCCGAGAACGCGCTCAAGCGGTTCCAGGGGCAGTCGGCCGAAGGGCTCGACGAGGGCATCCCGCCAATGCCGGAGGTCCACTCCTTTGCGTCGATTCCCGCGGTCGACCGACGTCATAAGTCGGTATACTCCTCCACCTACGCTGATGAGGTTCGCAGGCTTAAGATCCAGGCGGCAAACTCCGCCTCGTCCGACCAGATCGCCCTTGATTATCTGCGCGACGAGGGCGTGCTGCGCGATCATATGGTCGTGCTTGACGCGGGCTGCGCCTACGGCTACGTTGCGCGTGACCGCTTTGCCGCGCTCGACTGCGTGGACAAGATCCTCTGCATTGACAACAACGCCGAGGTCATTGACCGTGCGCGCGAAATGCATGCAGACGAGCCCAAGATGGCCTTTGAGGTTATCGACCTGGAGGCGAAGGATTTTAGCAAGCGTTTCCGGGCGCTTCTGGATGCACAGGGCATCGACAAGGTCGACATCATCTTCTCGGCGCTCACGCTGCATCACCTGAAAGATCCCAACAAGGTGCTGCGTAATCTGAGGCGCTTCCTTTCCCCGAAGGGGCGCATTATCCTGCGCGGTTCAGACGACGGCAGCAAGCTCTGCTACCCCAAGAAGGAGCTGATGGACCAGATCATCCAGAAGAGTCTGACGGCCGAGGGCGTGTCCGATCGCCTGAACGGCCGCAAGCTCTTTACGCAGCTGGCCGACTCGGGGTATCACCAGATTCGCATCTTCAGCAACATGAAGGACCTGAGCAGCATCGACTTCGATGATCGCGAGGCGCTGTTCCGTGAGAGCTTTGCCTACCGCAGCGATTACTTTACCAAGGCCTACGAGCGCGACCCCTCAGACATGCAGCGGCGCAACGACTGCGAGTGGATGGAAGCCGCTCTCGAGCTTTTTGAAGAGCAGTTCTACGAGCGGAACTTCTGGTATTGCGAGTACGACTACATAGCCGTTGCCGAGCGGTAGGGTGCGGGGCCGCCTGCCGAGGCGGCCCCATGAGGCGTCGATTGGTCTCGTGAGCCATCGGAAAAGCGCGGTTACAGCGGCGTCGCATTACTCCGGGCTTTTGAGGGCCTCGACCATGTTTGTACGGTCGAGCATGCGGTTGGTGATGAGGCTCACCGCGATGGCGAACACGATGGAGAATGCCGCGGCAAGGCCGAAGCACCACAGCCCCACCTCCACGTCGAAGTAAATCGACGGCATCTTGAGGATGTAGGTGAAGCTCTCGGAGAGCGCCCAGCCAGCGGGCAGGCCGACGACGATACCGATGAGCGAGAGCAGCAGCGTCTCCTTGTTGATGTAGGTGCGCACCTCTCGCTTGCGGAAGCCGAGGACCTTGATGGTGGCGATCTCGCGTTCGCGCTCACCGATGTTCACCGTCGAAAGGGTGAAGAGCACCACGAACGCAAGCCCCGCCGCGAGGGCAATGACCACGTAGACCACCACGTTGATGAGGGTGAAGCTTTCTTCGAACTGCTCATGCATCTTGGCGACACTTGTGATGGAGAGGAATTCCTCGTCGTCCTCAAGCGTGTCGGCAAAGGCGCGCTGCTCCTCTTGCGTGCCGTCGAGGTGGGCAAAGAAACCGTTGAGCTCAAGCGGGCCAAAGAGCTCCTCGTAGGCGGCTTCGGTCATGTAGACGGCGTTGCCGAGGTAGTTGCGTGTGATGGCAGCGACGGTGGGCTCCGCCTCGTCGAGCGCGCTCGTGGTTATCTCAACTGTGTCGCCTGCATCAAGGCCGAGCACGGTGGCAGCGTTGTTGGTGATGACCACACCTGCGTCCTCCAGATCGATGTACTCGCCTGAGAGCGTCTCAAGCGAGACATAATCGTCAATGGAAGACCCGGTGGGAATGACGTAGAGCTGCATGCTCTCCTTGGCGCCGTCGAACGCAACCGTCACGTTGTCCACGCCGATAGGCTCGATGCTCGTCACCTCGGGCGCATCCTCTAGCATGGCAAGACACGTGTCGTAGTCCTCTGCCATGGTTGCCGCCATGAGGTCGTAGCGGTAAATCTGCTCGTACTGGCGCGGGGCGAGCGACTCGACGGTGTTCTTGATGGAGAAGCCGCAGATGAGAAGTGCCGTGCAGCCCATGATGCCAAAGACCGTCATGAAGAAGCGCTTCTTGTAGCGGAAGAGGTTGCGTGCGGTGACCTTGTTGAGGAAACCCATGCGACGCCAGATGAACGTGATGCGTTCGAGGAAGATGCGCGAGCCGGCGCGCGGCGCCTTGGGTCGCATGAGGGTGGCGGGCGTCTCGGCAAGTACGGCGCGGCAGCTCAGGAACGTCGAGCCACCGATGCCAACCACAAAGGCAGCGATGCCGAGGACGGCGTAGAAGAGGTTGAAGTTGAGGGTGAACAGCGGGAGCAAATACATCGCCTGGAAGATGTAGAAGAGGATATAGGGGATGAGGACAAAGCCTGCGATGTCGCCGATAATGCCGCCGATGAGCGCGGCGGAGGCCGAGTAGACGAGGTACTTGGAGAGCGCGCGGGCCTTGGAGTAGCCAAGCGCCTTGTACAGACCGATGAGGACGCGCTCCTCGTCAACCATGCGGGTTGCCGTGGTGAGGCTCACGAGGACGGCAACGATGAAGAAGATGACGGGGATAATGCGGGCGATGGCCTCGATGGATGAGGCATCGGAGTCGACGCTCGAATAGCTGCCCAAACTTGAGCGGTCCTGCACGTACCAAGTTGCCTGCTCGACGGCAGCCACCTGGTCACGTGCGTCAGCAATCTGCTCGGCGGCGTCGGCGCGCTCCTCTTCGAGCGTGGCGCGGCCCTCATCGAGCTCCGCCTGGCCGTCGGCAATTTGCGCGAGCGCGTCGTCGAGCTGGCGCTGGGCATCGTTAAGCTGGGCGAGGGCGTCGGCGCGCTGCTGGATAAGTTCCGCCTGACCCTCGGCAAGCTGCTTTTGCCCGTCGGCAAGCGCGGCGGCGTTCGTGTCGATGAGCGCTTGCGCCTGCGTGAGCTCGTCGTGGGCGCTCCAAAGCGCCGTCCATCCGTTGTCGATGAGCTTCTGTGCCTCAGCAAACCCGGTCTCTGCCTGGGTTTTTGCTGTGGCGATGCCCTCTTCGAGGAGGGGAAGGGCGGACTCAGCCTCGGCAAGGCCGGCTGCCGCCTGGATGCGTCCTTGGGCGAGTGCCGTAGCGTTCTGGTCGTTTTCGGGGTCTGCGAGCTGAGCGAGGCCGCCTTTGAGGTTATCGATGCCTGTCTGCTGCTCGGTGAGCGCGGTTTGCTGTGCGTTGAGCTGGGTGAGTGTGGCGTTAGCAGCTTCTAGCGTCTTCTCGAGTGTCGCCTTGCGTTCCTGGGTTTCTGCAAGCTTGGCAGCGGGCTCTTCACGCTCGGTCTGAAGCGCGGCAAGGTCGCTCTCGTAATCGGGGTCGTTGGGGTCGAGCGCGGCAATCTCGGCATCAATCGTGTCGAGTTTGCCTTGCAGCTTTTCGATGTCGTTACCGAGGGTCTCGAGCTCGCCGTTGGTAAGGGAAATCAGGGAGTTCGCCTGCTCTATGCCGGCGTTGAGCTGCGCGAGAAGGCTCTCGAGCTTAGTATTGATACTGGGGGCAACGGCATCGAGCGTTTGTGAGCTTTCATTGACTGCCTGCGAGAATGCGCTGACGGCCTCTGCCGTTGCTGCTTCGTCTGCGCCGTTGGCGTTCTGGACGCCCGTCCAGCTGTCGTTGAGTTTAGTCGCACACGCTCTCAGCTGCGTTGCCACGATAGTGAGGTCAGATTGCGCGTCTCCTGCGCCCGTACCAGCGTTCCATCCGCCTTCGCCGCCGATGCCGCTGCTTGTGGTGTTGTCAATTGCGTCCTCGGCAGCGTCACCCTCGGTGCCGGAGCCGCCTGAGGCTGCGCCCATGTTCTCGATGCCGTCCGCCAGCTGCGAAAGACCGTCGGCAAGGGCAGACGCGGTGCCGTCGAGCTCGGCGATGGTCCCCGGTAGGGTTTCGACGGCGTTGTTCACCTCGTCGCGCTGCGCCTCAAGTCCGGGGAGTGTGGTCCCGTAGAACGTTTCCCGCTGCGAGTCGAGCTCCGCCTGGCCGTCGTAGAGCTCGCGCTCCGCGGCAGGGAGTTGAGCGTTGTATGCGGCGATGCCCTCGGCAAGCTCCGCACGTCCTTGCTCGAGTTCTGCCATGCCCTCGGCAAGCGTCAGACGGTTCTGATCTATGGTCGCTTGCGCATCGTCAAGCTGGGCGAGGGCGTCCGCGCGTTGGGTATCGAGCTCGCGCTGACCGTCGAACACTTCGGCCAAACTCTCGTTGAGCGTTTTTTGTCCGTCGGCGAGCTCCTGCTCGGCATCGGCAATCTGCTCGGCGGCATCCGCCTCGGCCTCGTCGATCTCGGCGTAGGCGTCGTTTTTGATGTCCTCGGTGCGGGCGCGTTCGCGCTGCGGCGCAAGGTCCTCCACACGGTCTTGGACCTCGTCCACCAGCGCTTCGTACTCCGCCGAATAGGCGGAAAGGTCGTTGGTCCCCGCTACAGAGAGGTAGGCGACCGTGTAGGTCTCGGGGTCCACCACGGCGCTCTTGTCTACAAAGAAGGTGTAGTCGGAGGAGGTGGCAGCGCGGAAGGCGACGGGGCCTTCGGGCTGGGTGATGTTCGCGGGGTCTATGATGGTGCCGACGATGGTGTAGGTGCCGCCCGCTATGACGGGGTCGCCCTCGTCCTCGGTGTCGTCTGCGGCGGCTTCATCCTCATCATCGTTGGTACCGGTGTCGAGGTCAGATAGGCCCGTGGGGTCTTCTTGCGGGGTATCTTCCACCTCGACGGTGTCGCCGATGCTCTTGCCTGCCTCGTTGAGGTAGTTCTGTGTGACCGCGACCTCGCCCGGGGCGTCCGGCAGCTCTCCTTCCACCAGATACGGCTCGTTGATGCCGGAATCGAGCAGCGCCTTTGCGGCAACGGTTGCACGCAGCCCGTCAACGCGCGTGTAGGTCTCCTGCTCGTAGCCGCCCTCGACCGTCTCAACGCCCTCAACCGCGGCGAGCTCGGTAAGGTCGTCCTCCACAAGACCCAAGGTCGACTGCACCGATATATCGAACAGGTTCTGACGCGCGTACAGATCGTCTGCCGCCT
This sequence comes from uncultured Collinsella sp., assembly GCA_949288855.1. Taxonomy (GTDB): domain Bacteria; phylum Actinomycetota; class Coriobacteriia; order Coriobacteriales; family Coriobacteriaceae; genus Coprousia. The sequence continues at coordinate 17,698 of CASELS010000006.1, forward strand.
GGCGCAGGTCGATGCACGCCATCGACAGACCGGTGAGCATGGTTGCGCCCAGCGCGGTGATGGCAACGATCGAGAGAAAGCGCTTCTTGCTCTTGGCAATGGTGCGCAGCGTGTCTTTGGTGAACGCTGCTGGGCCATGTGCGGATGGAGTCGTGCGGTGGCCTGTCATGGTTTACCACTCGATATCCGCGATAGGGGTGGGGTGCGCGTTCAAGGTCATCTCGGTCACCTTGCCGCTCTTGAAGCGGATGAGGCGGTCCGCCATGGGCGCGAGCGCCGAGTTGTGCGTGATGATGATGACCGTGATGCCGTCGCGCCGGCAGGTGTCTTGCAAAAGCTGCAGGATCTGCTTGCCGGTCACGTAGTCGAGAGCTCCCGTGGGCTCGTCGCAAAGCAGGAGCTTGGGGTTCTTGGCGATAGCGCGCGCAATAGAGACGCGCTGCTGCTCGCCGCCAGAGAGTTGGGCGGGGAAGTTGCCCATGCGCGCCTCAAGGCCCACCTTGGCAAGAGTCTCGGCGGCGTCGAGAGCACCCGGACAGATCTGGCTCGCGAGCTCAACGTTTTCGAGCGCTGTCAGGTTGGGGACGAGGTTGTAGAACTGAAAGACAAAGCCCACGTCGGTACGACGGTATTCCACAAGCTCGGCCTCCGAGGCGCTTGATATGTCGCGGCCGTCCACCGTAACGGTGCCCGAGGTAAGCGTGTCCATGCCGCCCAAGATATTGAGCGCCGTGGTCTTGCCGGCGCCCGACGCGCCAAGGATCACGGCGAGCTCACCGCGCTCGACCGTAAAGCTCGCGCTGTCAAGCGCGTGGATGAGGGTCTCGCCCGAACCGTAGGCTTTGATTACGTCTTTGAACTCGATATATGCCATAGCGCGCGACCTCGCTGGGGATACGGAATGCGGGATGCCGATCACTCGACATCGTGTTGTCTACCCAGTATAGTGGGGCACAAGGCGGGCTTTGACGTGCACTCGACACCGCCGCGGCAATTGTCGAGCGATGGTGACAAAGGGGCGGGGCGTTCGGCCGCTCCCTCTTTGCCCGGGGTTGGAGGGAGTGCCGATGGCATCCAAGCAGCCGCAGGTTACCGAGCAGACGCGTGCGAACCTCACGCAGGCGTTTTGGAGCCTGTACCTCGAGAAACCTATAGAAAAGATCACGGTGCGCGAGATAACCGACCGCGCCGGGTACAACCGCGCCACGTTCTACCTGTACTATCGCGACGTGTACGACCTCTTCGACCAGCTCGAGGAGGGCGTGCTCTCGCAGGTGCGCGCGCTGGTGGACCGGCGTCTGCTCGCGGGCGACACGCTCGACTTCTCCCAGCATATGGGGCTCATCATCGGTCTTGCGCAGCGCTTTGACGGCTTTATGCCGCGCCTTATGGCTGGCGACCCTTCGTTTGGCGATAGGCTGAAAGACATCATCGCCCCTCTGCTCGACCGCTTTATTCTGCCCGACGAGGGCATGACGGACGAGGAACGCGCCATCATGCGGGAGTTCTATCTCTCCGGTCTGCTCGCCGCGGTCAACACCTGGATGGCGCGGGAGGATCGCATGCCCATCGACCGGCTCCTCGAGCTCATCGTGGCGGCCGCGGCACCAGGTACCGTCGCGGTGACCACCGGTGCTGCCGAGAGCGATATCGAAGGCTAACGCACTTCGCCAAGGCCTAGCGCATCTGCGCCTCTACCTTGAGCATCTCATCGTAGTTTTCGATTTTGTGGTTGAGGCGCTCGAGGCCGGCCTGCATCTCGGCGATGCGCGCCGCGGCAATGTCGCGCTGCTCCTCGAGGATGGCCTTGCGCGCGGCGATGGTCTCGTCCCCTTGGTCAAGCAGGTGCATGTATTCCTGAAGCGCCTCGATGGACACGTTTGCCCCGCGCATGCACTTGACGAACTCGATGCGGGCACAATCCGCCTCGGAGTAATCGCGAACGCCGCTCGTCGTGCGCGCGATAGGCCCCAAAAGTCCCATGCGCTCGTAATACCTGAGGGTATCCGGGCTGATGGCGAACTTTTGGGCAACTTCGGCGATGCGCATGACGACGTTCCTTTCCACGCTGCCAGACCTCATTTATAGCGCTTGAAGCAAACTCTATGTCAAGGTGCGAAATGAAATGGAAAGAACGGTCGGCGCCAGTAAAAACGGCGCCCGAGCTCTTTGCGTCCGGGCGCCGCTGCGTTACGAAAGGCTTTACTCGTCACCGAAGCTGATGCCGAGTGCCTTTGCCTCGCGCACCAGGTCGCTGTTGGGATCGACGTACTTGAGCTTTCCGGCGACCTCCTTGAGCGGAACGCGGCACATCTTGCCGTCTACCTGGGCGACCATAAAACCAAACTCACCGTCGAGGCAGCCAAGCGCACCTTCGACGCCGCATTGGGTGGCAAAGACGCGGTCCTGAGCGTCGGGTGCGCCGCCGCGCTGGGTGTGACCGGGGATGGCAACGCGGGTCTCGCGACCGGTCTTCTCCTCGATCTCTTTTGCGATGTCGTAGACGATCGACGGGCTCGTACGCTCGGCGACCTTCTTCTTGTACTCCTTCTTGGAGAGCTTGGCGTCCTTCTTGGAGATGGCACCCTCGGCCACCGCGATGATGGTAAAGCGGCTGCCGGTCTGCATGCGCTTCTCGATGGTGGCAATGACGTTTTTCATGTCATAGGGAATCTCGGGGATGAGGATGACGTCCGCACCACCGGCGACGCCCGCGTACAGCGGAATCCAACCGACCTTGTGGCCCATGATCTCGATCACAAAGACGCGCCCGTGGCTGGAGGCGGTGGTGTGGATGTCGTCGATGCACTTGGTGGCGACCTCAACGGCGCTGGTGAAGCCAAAGGTCATATCGGTTCCCCAGGTGTCGTTGTCAATGGTCTTGGGCAGGGCGATGACGTTCAGACCCTCTTCGGACAGGCGGTTGGCGGTCTTGGTGGAGCCGTTGCCGCCAAGCATGAAGAGGCAGTCGAGCTCGAGCGTCTTGTAGGTCTTGATCATGGCGGGGACCTTCTCCACGCCGTCAGCCTCAGGCGTGTCGAGGCGCTTGAAAGGCGTGCGGCTCGTGCCCAGGATGGTGCCGCCGCGCGTCAAGATACCACTGAAGTCGTGTGCCGTCATACGGCGGTAGCGCCCGTAGATAAGGCCCTGGTAGCCGTTCTCAAAGCCGTAGATCTCTACCGGCTCGGGGCTTTTGTTGATGAGGGTCTTGACGATGCCGCGCATGGTGGCGTTGAGCGCCTGGCAGTCGCCGCCGCTCGTGAGCAGGCCGATTCTGAGCATGTGCACTCCTTTTAACGAGAGAGGCCGAACACCGGAATTATAGTCCCGCCCCGTGCGACTCAAACGGCAGCGGCGCCATTTGTTACCTAAGGTGCTGGCGATGGGGCATGTTTTGTATCTTCTCGCGCATACAGAGTGTGCGATACTGACGAGGATTGAGATTTCGGCTCAACGCGAGCCACACATAAGGAGGCATTGGATGGACATCATTCCCGTGAACCGCGCCGGGGGTCGAGCCGCAGGCGAGCTGCGCCCCGTGACGCTCACCCGTGAAGTGCTCAAGAACGCCCTCGGGTCGTGCTTGGTCACGTTCGGCGACACCAAGGTGCTCTGCGCCGCCACCATTGAGGAGGGCGTGCCCGCTTGGCGCCGTGCCAGCCACCAGGGCTGGGTTACCGCCGAGTACGCCATGCTTCCCGCCTCGACCAACCGCCGCACCTCGCGTGAGCGCAGCCAGCGCAAGGGGCGCAGCATGGAGATCGAGCGCCTCATCGGCCGGTCCCTGCGTACCGTGGTGAACATGAGCGCGCTCGGCGAGTTCACCGTCACGGTCGACTGTGACGTTATCCAGGCGGACGGCGGCACGCGCACGGCGAGCATCACGGGCGCTTGGGTGGCGCTTCACGATGCGCTCATGACGTGGGTGGACGCGGGCAAGATTGCGCGCCTGCCGCTCACCGGTCAGGTCGCCGCGGTCTCGATGGGCGTGGTCGATGGAGCGGAGCTTCTCGACCTCGATTACCGCGAGGACAGCCATGCCGAGGTGGATATGAACCTGGTGGCGACCGATACGGGCGAGATCATTGAGGTCCAGGGCACGGGCGAGCAGATGCCGTTTACGCGCGAGCGCCTCGGCCGCCTGCTCGATCTGGGCGATGCGGGCATTGCCAAACTCATTGCCCTGCAAAATGAGGTAACAGCCTTTCGCGACGAGGAGTAAGCATGGCGCTCGAGAAGATTGACATCCAAACGCTCGACCCCGCGGCAACGATCGTGGTGGCTACGGGCAATGCCCATAAGCTTGTGGAGATCGAGGCGATTTTGGGTGCCGCGATGCCCGGCGTGCGCTTTGTGTCGATAAAGCAGCTGGGCGATTTTGAGGACCCCGAGGAAACGGGCACGGCCTTTGCCGAGAACGCGCTCATCAAGGCGCGCGCGGCGGTTGCCGAGACCGGCTTTGCGGCGGTTGCCGACGATTCCGGCCTGGTGGTGGACGCCCTTAACGGCGAGCCGGGTGTGTACTCGGCGCGCTATGCCGGTGTGCACGGCGATGACGCGGCAAACAACGCCAAGCTTCTGCGCAACTTGGCAGATGTTCCCGCGCCTGAGCGTACCGCGCGCTTTATGAGCGTGGTGGCGCTCGTGCGCCCGGATGGGACTGAGCTCACGGGTACCGGCGCTTGCGAGGGCACGATTGGGTTTGAGGGACGCGGCAGCAACGGCTTTGGCTATGACCCGCTGTTTTTGCCCGAGGATACGCCGGGCAAAACCATGGCCGAGCTCACGCCCGAGGAGAAGAACGCCATCAGCCATCGCTACCATGCGCTGGTCGATCTTTCCGCAAAGCTCTAGGGGCACCCTATGCGCGCGGTGATTCAACGGGTCCTTCAAGCGAGCGTGACGGTAGGGGAGGACGTGGTCGGCGCCATTGGTCGGGGCTACCTGATCTTGCTTGGCGTGGGTGCTGCTGATACCGAAGCGGAGGCGGAGCGTCTCTGGGCAAAGATCCGCGACCTGCGCATCTGCGAGGACGAGGCAGGCAAGACCAACCTCTCGCTTGTGCAGACGGAAGGCGAGGTGCTCGTGGTCTCGCAGTTTACGCTCTATGCCGATTGCCGCCGCGGCCGCCGGCCCTCGTTTACCGCCGCGGGTGACCCGGCGCACGCGCGGGAGCTCTACGAGTATTTCGCCGGTTTGGTCCGCCGTGACCTCGGCCGCGTGGAGACGGGCTCCTTTGGCGCCCATATGCAGGTCTCGCTTGTAAACGACGGTCCGTTCACTATCGTGCTCGACACTGCGGACCTTTAGGCGCAGCGCCCGTTTTAGTGGGACAGCTTGGTCGGACCGGCGCCGTCCTCCACCGATTCGCCACCATATACCGAGGCAGGCGTGCAAATTTGCCGCCAGCCTGCTATAATGCCGGCGTTTGTCTATCTTGGGGGCACTCTGCCCATTTGCATGATCGCCCCCTTGCAGCCTGCAGGAGGCTCACTAATGGAAGAGATGCCGGTAAATCACGTTGATGAAATCAAGGACAAGCTCGCCGATATGGTGGGCGAGCGCGTGCGCGTGAAGGCCAACATGGGCCGCACCCGCGTGGTCGAGCGCATGGGCACCATCAAGACGGTGCACCCCTCGGTCTTTGTGGTCGAGTCCACGGAGCGTCGCGGCCGCACTTCGCGCCAGTCCTATCAGTATGTCGATGTTCTCACCGGAACGGTCGAGATCTTTGACCCCGAGAGCGGCGAGCATGTGTTCACGCCGCTTGGCAACCAGCTCGAGGAGCACTAGCCATGGCGCGCAAACCCGGTAAGTTCATCCTTATCTCGGCTCCTGCCAAGATCAATCTGTACCTGGGTGTTCACGCCGAGAAGGACGAGAGGGGCTATCACCGCGTTGACTCGGTGATGACCACGATCGACCTTGCCGACGTGGTTGCGCTGGCCCCCGCGGACGAGCTCTCCGTCCACACGGTCCCCGCCGCCGATTACCCCATGGACCAGAACTCCGCCTACCGTGCCGCCCGTGCCATGGGCGAGGCGTTTGGCCGCGAGCCCAACTTTGCGATTCTGATCGATAAGCACATCCCCCAGCAGGCCGGTCTCGGCGGCCCCTCGACCGATGCTGCGGCGACTATTTTGGGCATCGCCTCCTATTGGGGCCTTGACGCTCGTGACCCGCGCATCGACGAGGTTGCGCGCAGCGTTGGGGCCGACGTGCCGTTTTTCCTGTACGGCCCGCCGGCGTTCTGCGACGGTGCGGGCGATACGGTGCGCGAGATCTTCCGCCCGCTTACGGGCACGGCGGTGGCGCTCGTGCGTCCGCAGGGCCCCGGCGTCTCCACGGCTGAGGCCTATCGTCGCTTTGACGAGAACCCCGCCGAGCTGCCGCCCCTCGAGCCCCTGCTCGACGCGATGCGCAAGCACGACGAGGCCGAGATCTTCGACCACGTGGCAAACAACCTCGCGCCGGCTGCCTGCGAGCTCCATCCTAAGATGGCAGAGGCCATCGCATGGATTCGCGAGCAGCGCGATGTCCGCGCCGCCAACGTCGCAGGTTCCGGGTCGACCGTCTTTGCTGTCTGCAACACGCAGATGGCTGCCGAGGCCATCGCGCTCGCCGCCCGCGACCGCGGTTGGTGGGGCGAGGTTGCCCAGATGGAGAAGTCCGGCCCCTACATTTCGGTCGGCTAACACCAGGCGACGGGCTCTGTCCACTCCTGTGCGCGCATGCAAATGCGGCGCGTTCGTGTGAGCTTCACATTCGCATTTTCGCTCTAGCATTGTGCGCGAGCTTTGTGCTATCATGTCCTCCGCTTCGGGTTGTGGCTCAGTTTGGTAGAGCACCGCGTTCGGGACGCGGGGGTCGCTGGTTCAAATCCAGTCAACCCGACCATCGCATATTATGAGGGCCTGCCTTTTGGCGGGCCCTCTGCGTTTTAGCCCTCGTAGCAGGGCGTGTGGCAGACGCGTTACCATGCAACGTGTAAATTGTGGCGAGGTTGTTCCGCTCGCCCCGGCGCGGTATACTCTTGCGAGTTGTTTCGACGAATCTGTGGGAGGAAAACAATGGGTTTTCTGCCAAAGGGTACTGAGTGGATCATCATTCTGGTCATTGTTCTGGTCATCTTCGGGCCCAAGAACCTTCCGAAGCTCGGCGCTTCGCTCGGCAAGACCGTCAAGAACCTGCGTGAGGGCATGCAGGGCGAGGACGAGCCCGTCTCCGATGAGCCCGAGGCTCCCGTCGAGGACGAGAACGACGCCAAGATCCGCGAGCTCGAGGCTCAGCTCGCCGATGCCAAGAAGAAGAAGGAAGAGCAGGACGCTGAGTAGTCCCGCTCGTATATGAGCGTGCGGCGACCGGCGTGCCTGTAGGGACACCGGTCGCCTTGTTGTCTCGGGAACACGCCCGGACGCAGCTGCCAAGACCAAGTAGCAAGGAGCACAGCATGGCGGTAAGCGACATCGTACTGACAGCCGAGGGCCGCAAGAAGCTCGTCGATGAGCTCGAGTGGCGTGAGGGCGACCTCGCCAAGGAGATCGTTGAGCGCATCAAGACGGCGCGCGACTTTGGCGACCTTTCGGAGAACTCCGAGTACGACGATGCCAAGGAGGAGCAGGCCAAGAACGCCGCCCGCATCGCCGAGATCCAGGCGATTCTCGCCAACGCTCAGGATGCGGAGGACGTCGATCACGTACTCAGCGTCTCCATCGGCTGCACCGTCGATTTGGTCGACGCCGATGGCGTGGCGATGACCGTCACCCTCGTGGGTACCACCGAGACCAACTCGCTCGAGCACAAGATCTCCAACGAGTCCCCGGTTGGCCGCGCCATCATCGGCCATGGCCAGGGTGAGACCGTTGAGGTCGTGACGCCCTCTGGCAAGAGCCGCGTCTACACCATCACCAAGATCTCGCGCTAGACCGCGGTCCGGCGCATCGAGTAAGGCATGCTCCCCGGGACCGCACGCCCGGGGAGCTTTTTTATGAGTAGAGCTTGAGGAGCATTTCCATGGCAGATACCGAGACGAGCCAGGTTGCCGCCGAGGTTGCGGCGCCGGACACGCTGAACGACGAGCGCGCGCATCGCCTCTCCAAGCGTGCCGCCATGATCGAGGCGGGGCGCAACCCCTATCCGGAGCATTCTGAGGTAGACACCTACGTTACCGACATCGAGGACCGCTACGCGGGGCTCGAAGCGGGCGAGGACACCGCCGACGTGGTGAAGATCGCCGGTCGCGTGGTGGCCAAGCGTGGCCAGGGCAAGATCATGTTTGTGGTCCTGCGCGACCCCACCGGTGATATCCAGCTCTTCTGCCGCATCAACGATATGCCCTCCGAGGCTTGGGAGCTTCTGGGTGAGCTTGATCTGGGTGACATCGTGGGTGCCGAGGGCGTTGTCGTACGCACCCGCCGCGGTCAGCTCTCCGTGGCGCCGCGCACGCTTACGCTCCTCACCAAGGCGGTCCGTCCGCTGCCGGAGAAGTTCCACGGTCTTTCCGACAAGGAGACCCGTTATCGCCAGCGCTACGTTGACCTCATCGTGAACGAGGATGTGCGCGCGACCTTTGCCAAGCGCTCCGCCATCATCTCCGCCTTCCGCCGCTATATGGAGGAGACGGGCTACATGGAGGTCGAGACGCCGATTCTCCAGACCATCCAAGGCGGTGCCACGGCCAAGCCCTTTATCACGCATTTCAACGCGCTCGACCAGGAGTGCTACCTGCGCATCGCCACGGAGCTGCATCTGAAGCGCCTGCTCGTGGGCGGTTTTGAGCGCGTGTACGAGATCGGCCGCATCTTCCGCAACGAGGGCATGGACCTCACGCACAACCCTGAGTTCACCTCAATGGAGGCCTACCGCGCCTACTCCGACCTCGACGGCATGAAAGAGCTTGCCGAGGGCGTCATCAAGGCGGCGAACGCCGCCATTGGCAACCCCGAGGTCATCGAGTACCAAGGCAAGACCATCGACCTCTCTGGCACGTGGCCGAGTCGTCCCATGACCGAGATTGTGTCCGAGGCCGTAGGTCGTACGCTCACCCTCGACACGCCTATCGAGGAGCTGCGCGCTGCCGCCACTGAGGTGGGCATCGAGGTCAACCCCGCATGGGGCGCTGGCAAGCTTATCGCCGAGATCTACGACGAGGCGGGCGAGCCCTCCATTGTGAATCCGACCTTTGTAGTCGACTACCCCGTCGAGGTGTCGCCGCTTGCCAAGCGTCGCGAGGACGATCCGCGCCTCACGCACCGCTTTGAGCTCGTGATTGCCGGTCACGAGTACGCCAACGCGTTCTCTGAGCTCAACGACCCGGTCGACCAGGCCGAGCGCTTCCGCAAGCAGGTGGAGGAGAAGTTCGCCGGCGACGACGAGGCCATGGAGTACGACGAGGACTACGTGCGCGCGCTCGAGTACGGCATGCCCCCGGCGGGTGGCATCGGCATCGGCATCGATCGCGTGGTGATGCTCCTCACCGACTCCGCCTCCATCCGCGACGTGCTGCTCTTCCCGCACATGAAGCCCGAGAAGGGCGCCGGTCAGGCAAAGGGCGCGGTTGCTCTCGCTGCAGGTTCCGATGCCGCCGCGGCGTGCGATGCCGAGAGTGCTGCAGGCACCACGTCCGCCTTCGTGACGCCCAAGCTCCCCACGCTCGACTACGAGAAGGTCGTCGTGGAGCCGCTCTTTGAGGATATGGTCGACTTCGACACGTTCTGCAAGAGCGACTTCCGCGTGGTGAAGGTCAAGGCCTGCGAGGCGGTCAAGAAGAGCAAGAAGCTCCTGCAGTTCACGCTTGACGACGGCTCTGGCACCGACCGCACTATCCTCTCCGGCATCCATGCGTTCTACGAGCCCGAGGACCTGGTGGGCAAGACCTGCGTCGCCATCGTAAACCTCCCGCCGCGCAAGATGATGGGCATCGACTCCTGCGGCATGCTCATCAGCGCCGTCCACAAGGAAGGCGAGGGCGACGATGTCGAGGAGCGCCTGAACCTCCTTATGCTCGACGACCGCATCCCCGCGGGCGCCAAGCTCTGCTAACGTTGCGGTCGGCGTCGAGTGGCCGATAACAAGAGGCTTCTTTTGTTGCAGCGGGCCCTGGGGACTCACCCGGGGCCCGCTGCGTTTTGGCGCTCGTTCGGGTTTGGAAATTGTGTACGGTGAAACATTGTGTACACCGAAACTCGAGAGAGAATCTCATCCTACTTGAAAGTTCGCAGGTCAAAGGAGTGGGGCGTCCAGCAATTAAATCCAGCTACAAAGTTTCACCGTACACAATCTATTTCACCGTACACAATTTCATGTCTCGCGTAGTACCCCCTCGAGCATACGTTGCGTTTACGGGGCGGAAATGCCTTCATTTCCGGCAGGCTCCGATGGACAGCTCTTTGCTACCTAGAGAGGTTAGGCCTGCTTCGGCACTCCTGCGATTGAAAGTGCCTCCTCAAGCTTCAGGTCGTCAATCGCCTCCCAATAGGACAGGCGAACGACCGTCGCCCCGGTGAGATTGAGATGGGATTCGCGTCTGCGCTCGTCGGCGAGGACCTGCTGCGTCTCGTCGAGGGTAAGTGGTTTGCCGCCGTCGTCCCGTTGGTATTTCTGCAGGCCATCGAGCTCCAGAATGATGATTCTTCCGTCGGGGAGCCGCCAATAGAAATCGACCGTGATGGTGACGTTTGGATTGAGGGGGTCAGGAACCTCTACCTGCAGTTCGGGGACCATAAATCCAAGTTCGATGATGCTAGCTCGTACGGTGGACTCGCCGCCATTGGCGCTTCGTTCGTCAGCATAACGAAGTGCCTGCCAGACCTTGGCGATGCCATGCCGGTACCTTCCGTTTGCCTTAGCGTAGTTACTAAGCCTCTCGAGAGTCGTCAGATGGTGGTGTAGGGCGGAGTCGATGATGGCGAGCCCCTGTCGAAAAGTCGCATGGCGTAGGCAGTCAAACACTGTTGCTTCGAGAGGGGTGACGCGGATGCCGTTAATTATCGTCGAGGTTGGACTCGTGAGGACATGGCGAGCATAACAGGAGGTCGATTGCCGGTTGCTCAAGCTTCCAACGCCAATATGAGCCTTGCTGAGCAGCGCGTAGGGAACCTGTAGACCGTGGATGATTGCGGCTGAATATAGGCAAAAAGTCCAAGAGGGGTGACGGTAAGCGAGCGTTCGGATTAGGTGATACATTCTCCCTCGCGGGGATAATGGGGCAAGATACGAATGACGGGCATAGTAGCCGGGGTACGCCTCCTCAAGGAGGCCCTCAGTGGCGAGTTGTTTTGCCAATTGAAGTATGCCGCCCGAACGGGGAAAGGCGAACCGCAAGCAACTCTCGGCTTTGTCGAGCGCGCACTCGAGGGAAAGCCGGGTTTTCTCATCTTGTGCCGAAAGGTACGGTGTCTTCACCGTTTCCATGCCGTTCGCTGAACGCATCAACGATGTTTCCACGGCCGTTCCACCTCCTGCCGAGTTGTCGACTGTCATGTAACGCTAGCAGGCGGTTCTAACAGTTTTCCGCATAGGGCTTGCACCGATCTGACGTGGCGTGTACAGGTGCCTAACCGGGCAGTTGAGAGGGGTCGTTCTGCGCTGTCTCGACGAGGGGTGCATTCGGCAAACGGTCAAGGGTTTCGGTAAACGGTGCAGCACCATGCGTTGTGCGACGGGCGGGAGCGGTTCGGGCTACGTGCTGTTTCTGGCTCTGCATCTCCTCGTCTCGCAGAGCAGGTACGATATAGCAGCCGACTCGCGAGCGGAGGTGCTTATGATCCAACGTGTTCAAGGGGACCGAAAACGGTATATGTCTCTCCTGTTGTTGGCAGATGAGCAGCCGGAAATGGTGGCTCGCTATATCGACTGCGGCGATATGTGGGTGCTCACGCCAGAGGACGCGCCGGAGGGTGTCGTCCCGGTAGTGGCGGAGTGCCTCGTGACCGACGAGGGCGAGGGCGTGTTGGAGATCAAGAGCCTTGCAGTGGAGCCGACCTATCAGAGGCGAGGTTACGGCAGAGCGCTTATCGAGCATGTCGCAACAACGTACGCGGGGCGCTATCGCACGCTTCAGGTCGGTACGGGCGACAGTCCGCTTACGGTGCCTTTTTACGAGCGATGCGGCTTCAGCCGGTCGCATGTAGCGCCCAACTTCTTTACCAACAACTACGACCACCCCATCTACGAGGCAGGCGTGCGTCTCGTAGACATGGTCTATATGAGGCGGCAGCTCTGAGCCTATAATGGGCTGCGGAGGCGAATGTATGTGAGCGGTACTCCCGACAGGCAGACAACTCATCCAAAGACCAGCGGCCCTGATGCTTCTATAGCGGGGCTCACACTGCGGCAGCTGCATGTTGTCGCTGCGCTCGGATTCTGCGGACTCGTCTCCGCGGCGGACAACTGGTTTGTTTCGCCGGCGCTTCCTGCCATTGCAAGCACGCTCGCGGTAGCGCCAACCGCCGCAGCCATCATCTTGACGGCCTATCTTATTCCCTATGGGGCGCTGCAGCCGGTGTGCGGCCGTATCGGTGACGGCGTGGGCCGCCTGCGCCTGCTGCGCATTATTGTTCTCGGGCTTTGTGCGGGCACCTTTCTCTGCGCCTTGGCGCCTAATCTGCCCCTTCTTGTGGCGGCACGTATCATCACCGGCTGCTTTGCGGCGGGTATCATCTCGGTTTCGCAGGCGTTCGTGGGTGATGTGGTGGGTCCCGAGCACCGCGCCGGTGCGGTGGGCATCCTCATGGGTATCACCTTTACCGGACAGGGGCTCTCGGCGGGTCTCGGCGGCATCCTCACTGATCTGGTGGGTTGGCGAGCGGCCTTCTCTGCATTTGGCGTGCTGGCAGCCCTCGCCTGGCTTGGTCTGTTCACCTTGCGCGATGCCGGGCGTTCCCCTGCGCGAGATAGCGTTCACCCGAAAGCGCAGGCCGACAAACACCTGCCGCATATCAACCCCGTCAGTTCGTTTTTCCGGGATGCGTGGCGCATCTTCTTTGGTCCTCACCGTGCGGTCTTTTTGCTCGCCTGTTCGACGGGTTTTCTGTTCCTCGGCACGTACGGGTTGATGGGAACCTTTCTTTCTGAGGCTTGCGGGCTCACCTCCACGCAGGCGGGTTTGGTGATGATGCTCTACGGCTTCTTCTGTCTGATCGGCGGCGCGCTCGCCGGCAGACTCGGCGGTGCACGCGGGCTCGGCGGCGTCATCTCCGTGGGCGAGTGCGCGGGCATGATATCCGCTGCCGCGCTTAGCCTCTCATACGCTACGGGCTCGTGGATCCCGTCGCTTATAGCAGCGGCGAGCCTGGGCCTGGGCTACATCTTGGTGCAGCCCACGCTCGTGACGCTCTCCATGGATGCGGACCCTGCGCAGTCGGGGCTCTGCACAGGGCTCATAGGCTTTGCGGTCTTTGCCTGCGGGGGCGTCGGCTCGGCCGTGGGGACCGCCATTGTTTCCTGCAGCGGCTATGCGCTGCTCTGGGTGCTTGTGCTTCTGTGTTTGGGCCTTCAGGCGCTCGTCAGCCGGCGCGTTCTGCGTTAGGGGAGGGTGTGGCATCGCCTTCCGGCCGATTAACGATAACAATGCCGAGGGCAATGAGCACCAAGGCGAGTGCGGTCTGCAGCCAAGGCAGAGAGGCGCCCTCGCCAAGAAGGATGCTCGAGAGCACCACACCAAAGACCGGGTTCATAAAGCCAAAGATCGCCACGCGCGAGGTTGGGTTGTACTTGAGCAGAATCGACCAAAGCGAATAGGCTACGCCCGATACGCAGGCAAGGTAGAGAACCATGGCAATGCCTGCGGGGGTGAGGCTCGGAAGGTTCCCGCCTAGCGCCGCGCCCGCCAAGGTGAGCACCGCGCCGCCGAGCACAAACTGGTAGCCGCTGAGTGCTACAGGGTCTTCACGCTGGGAGTAGGTGTGGATGAGGGCGGACGAGACGGCGTAGGAGATGGCAGCGATAAGGATGAAGCCCTCGCCTGTGAGCGTGACGGCGCCGCCGCTATCGCCACCGGTGAGGTTGACGATAACGACTCCGGCAAAACCTATAGCGCAGCCGAGGACTTTGCGCGCAGTGAGCCGTTCTTGCCGGAACACGAGCGCTGCCATCAACACGCAGAGAAACGTGTTCATAGCGTTGACGATTGAGCCGCGCACACCCGAAGCGTTTGAAACGCCGATATAAAAGAAGGCGTACTGCACGATAGTTTGGGCAAGCGAGAGTCTGATAACGAGTGGCCATCCCGTGCGTGAGACGCGAGGCAAGCGACGTCTTGTTATGACTGCAGCGGCAAGTGCGATAGCGCCGGCAAGCATAAAGCGCACGCCAGCGAAGAGAAACTCCGATGGTACGTCGCCGTTTTGGATGCCGAGAAGCTCGTAGCCGATCTTGATGCAGGGGATCGCACTGCCCCAGAGCGCGCAGCAGATGAGGGCGAGCGCAGCTACGCACCATGTGCGCGTGAGAGGGTGGCGCGCGGAGTTGATGCGGACATCGCAAGAGCTGATGCCGAGCGCGGACGAGGGTCTGGACATACATCTCCCAAACAAAGCGAAGCAGAAAACGCCTCTATGGTACGCGCATACCGGTGCGCATAAAACTATCGGCGAACAGTTGCAGAAGGAGCTGCCGGGACTGAGGGGCTTCTCAGAGACAAACCTTCGCTACATGAGGATGTTTTTTGAAGCCTGGGCGGGCTGTCACGAGGACGCTGCACCCTCTATTCCATCAGTCGCAACTGATGGAATAGGATTTGAGATTATTCTCTCAAATCATCACTTGCGAGTGACGAATTCAAGCACAGGTCCTCTCGATGTTTTTTATCGATTGGATTCACTCATAATGCAGAACAGTAAGCAGCTCATCATGACATTCGGGCGGGCTTCCACATTTGTGGGGAACCAGTACCTTTTGAGCGTCGCAAGCACGAGAATCCCTCCATGGGCCTTGTGGTGCTCCGCTCGTCAGTGAAATAACAAGAGGTCGGTCCATCAAAAGGGCGCATCCCCGTCCGCGAAGCGGCGAGGACGCGCCCGTTGATAGACCGACCGTTATGGGGCGGCGTTATGCTAGGAACTGCGGCATGTGCGTGGGGATGAAGTCCGTGTACACGATGCCGGCGGCGTAGTCGGGCTCGCGAACGACGGCGCGGTGGAACGGCAGCGTCGTCTTGATGCCCTCGATTTCAAACTCGTCGAGCGCACGCTTGGCGCGGGCGAGCGCGGCCTCACGAGTGGGTCCCCACACGATGAGCTTTGCCACGAGCGAGTCGTAGGTCGGAGGAATCGTGTAACCCTCGTAGACATGGGTGTCCACACGCACACCGGGGCCGCCGGGGAGGCGCAGCTTTGTGATCGTGCCGGGGCACGGGCGGAAGTTGTGCTCGGGATCCTCGGCATTGATGCGGAACTCGAAGGCGTGGCCATCCGGCGTGTCGATGCCGCCGTCGGGGATGGTCATGGGCTCGCCGGAGGCGATGCGCAGCTGCTCGCACACAAGGTCGGTGCGGGTGATCTCCTCGGTCACGGGATGCTCGACCTGAATACGAGTGTTCATCTCCATGAAGTAGAAGCTGCCATCCTCGTCGAGGAGGAACTCGATGGTGCCTGCGTTGGTGTAGCCGGTGGCGCGCACGGCCTTGACGGCGGTCTCGCACATCTGGCGGCGAAGCTCAGGCGTGAGCGCCGGGCTTGGCGCCTCCTCGCAGAGCTTCTGGTGGCGGCGCTGGACGGAGCAGTCGCGCTCGCACACGGCGGCGGCGTGACCGGAGTTATCGGCCATGACCTGCACCTCAACGTGGCGCGGGCGGGTGATGAGCTTCTCGAGGTAGACCTCGTCGTTGGCAAAGGCGACGCGCGCCTCGGAGCGGGCGGCGTTGTACTCGTGCTCGAGATCGGCGGGGTCGTGGACCTCGCGCATGCCCTTGCCGCCACCGCCGGCGCTCGCCTTGATGAGGACGGGGTAGCCGACCTCCTCGGCAAACTTGGCGGCCTCCTCGACGGTCTCAACGGCACCGTCGGAGCCGGGGACGGTGGGCACGCCCGCGTTCTTCATGGTCTGCTTGGCGTTGGACTTCTCGCCCATGCGGTCGATGACGTCCGGGTCGGGGCCGATGAAGGTGAGGCCGTTCTCCATGCACTTGCGCGCAAACTCGGCGTTCTCGGAGAGGAAGCCGTAGCCGGGGTGCACGGCCTCGCAGCCGCGGGAGACGGCGGCGCCCACGAGGCGCGCCATGTCCAGGTAGCTCTGGGCAGAGGGGGCGGGGCCGATGCAGACGCGCTCGTCGGCCTCCTCAACAGCGGCGGTGTTGCGGTCCGCGGTGGAGTAGGCTACGCATGCCGTGACGCCCAGGTCCTTGCAGGCGCGCACGACGCGCAGCGCAATCTCGCCGCGGTTGGCGATGAGGATCTTCTTGAACATGTCTCTCGCCTGCCCTTATGCCGTGGGCTCGAGGTAGAAGAGCGGCTGGCCAAACTCAACGGGCTCGGCGTTCTTGCCGCAAACCTCGCGGACGATGCCGTCCTCCTCGGCGGTGATCTCGTTCATGAGCTTCATGGCTTCGACGATGCAGAGGGTCTGCCCGGCCTTGACCTCGTCGCCTACCTTGACAAACGGATCGGCGTCGGGCGCGGGGGCCTGATAGAACGTGCCGACCATGGGGCTCTCAACGGCCTTCCAGGTAGCAGGGCGATCGGTTGCTGCCGCAGGGGCGGGAGCGGCGGGCTCGGCGGCCGCGGGGGCTGCGGGAACGGCAGGAGCGGGCTCTGCCGGGGCGACGGGAGCGGCGGGCGCGGGCGCGCCGGCGGTCACGGCAACGGGTTTCTTGATGGCAACCTCGGTGGTGCCGTCCTTGATGGTGACTTCGGCGACGGAGCTGCCGTCGAGGGCCTCGATGAGGTCGCGGATCTGGGAAACGTTCATATCGGTATCCTCCTCGGTGTCGGTGCCGGCGGGCGCTGCCGTGTCGGCGTCAATGGGTTGGGTGATGTCGCGCAGGGTCCCTGCGGCGCGCTTCTCAAACAGGGCGCGTGCCTCGTTGGGGAAGAGCGCGTAGGAGAGCACGTCCTCGTCGGACTGGGCGAGGTCGCCAATCTCGGCCTTTGCCTCGTCGAAGGTCTGCAGGTGCACATTCTTGGCGTCCTCCTGCAGCTTCTTTACGTCGACGTGGCCCAAAATCTTCTCGCGAATGCCCTCGTCGATGGGCGCGGGGGTCTTGCCGTAGAAGCCCATGAGGTACTCGCGCATCTCGGTCGAGACAATCTTCCAGCGCTCGCCGGTGAGTACGTTCATAACTGCCTGCGTGCCCACGATTTGGCTCATGGGGGTCACGAGCGGCGGGTAGCCGACCTCTTTGCGCACGCGCGGAATCTCGGCCACGATCTCGGGCAGGCGGTCGTGCATGTTCTGCAGGTCGAGCTGGCCCACGAGGTTGCTCATCATGCCGCCCGGAATCTGGTGCTTGTAGATGCGCATGTGGGTGAGCGTGGTGATGCCCCTCTGGTGCTTGCCCGCCTTGCGCACGCCGTCCCAGTAGTCGGCGATCTCAAAGAGAAGGTCGAGGTCGAGCCCGGTGTCAAAGGGCGACCCGCTAAACGACGACACGGTCATCTCGACAGCCGGCTGCGAGTTGCCGAACGCGAGCGGCGCATGCGCGCAGTCCACGATCTCGGCGCCCTCTTCGGCTCCACGCAGATAGTTGGCGCTCGCCATACCACCAATGAAGTGGCAGTGCATGTGCACGGGCAGGCCGATCTCGGTGCGCAGGGCGCTGACAAGCTGGGCAGCACGATACGGCACCAGAAGGCCGGCCATATCCTTGATGCACAGCGAGTCAGCGCCCAGCTCGGCGAGCTGGCGCGCATAGGCGATGTAGCTGTCGAGGGTGTGAACGGGACTGCGCGTATAGGAGATCGCGGGTTCAAAATGCGCGCCGACCTTTTTAATAGCCGCCGCGCAGTCACGGATGTTATCTATGTCGTTTAAGGCATCGAAGACACGGAAGACGTCGATGCCGTTGGCGTGGGAACGCTCGATGAAACGCTCCACCACATCCGTCGAGTAATGCTTGTAGCCCACAAGGTTCTGGCCGCGGACGAGCATGGCGAGGCGCGTGTTGGGGCAGCGCTCCTTAATCAGACGCAGCCGCTCCCAGGG
Source organism: uncultured Collinsella sp. (assembly GCA_949288855.1). Taxonomy (GTDB): domain Bacteria; phylum Actinomycetota; class Coriobacteriia; order Coriobacteriales; family Coriobacteriaceae; genus Coprousia. The sequence continues at coordinate 35,836 of CASELS010000006.1, forward strand.
ATCCTCGTCCAGAAAGCGCAGGCACGTGTCGAAGGTAGCACCTCCCCATGCCTCGATAGCCCAATAGCCGACTTCATCCATCTTGGGCAAGATGGGCAGCATCTCTGCGGTGGTCATGCGGGTCGCCCAAAGGGACTGCTGACCATCGCGGATGGTGGTGTCCATGATGCGGAGACGGTTTCCAGCCATAAGCCCTGCCTCCTCTCGTTGTCGTGTTCCATACCGTATTGTTAGGGCGCGAGCGCCCGAAACGCCGATGTGACAACGCATCGCTTTCACTCTAGACCCACATCTTCGTGCGGGGCAACGGTTGTCTGGCGAACGGTAGGGGCTTTGAGGGGAAGGGTCGAGGGGCGTGCCCGAACGACAGGCGACGGGACTAAGGTTCGCTCCGTAGGGGCCGAGGCTTATTTGAAGTGCGCCCCGCGGGGAATCTGGGGCCCGTCGGTCGGGGCGCTGTCCGCGTCGCCATGCGCCGCGCGGCGGTGCTTCACGATGGTGCGCACGACGAGCGAGACAACAATGAGGCCGACGATACCGCCTGCTACACACCAGGTAAGCGGGTTCTGGACGATGCCGAGGGCGGTGTTGCGAATCTGCGCGAGGGCGGAGAGCTCCACGTCGTTGGCGGCGACGAGCGAGACCTCGCCCAAGACCTCGCCGTCAAGGGCATAGGTTGCCTTGCCGAGCTCGTCACCCTCTTCATACGGTGCGACGAACTCTTCGGGCAGCTCGTAGGTGACGGTAATGGCTGACGGGTCGGTATCTGACGGCAGGAGCTTGGAGAGGCCGCCGGCCGTCTCGATGCCGAGTTGCTCGTCTTGATGCGCGTCGGTGACGTCGACGGTCTCCACCGGCGTATCTGCGGCAACGATCTCCTGTACCGACCACTCGGCATAGGCCCACTCAAAAAGACGTTTTGTCTCGGTGAGGCTCGCGGGAATCTCGGCGTCCTCGCAGCCGAGCACAATCGAGTAAAGCGTGATGTCGTTCTGGTTTGCCGCGGCGACAAGGCAGCGGCCGGCCTCGGTGGTGTTGCCGGTCTTGATGCCGCGCGCCGGGGCGTAGTAGACCTCGGACTCACTGTTGAGAAGCAGGTTGGAGTTGCTGAGCGTCCGCGCGTCCTGCACGTTGGTCGCAGGCAGCTCATAGGAGGGCGTGGCCACAATCTGGGCAAACGTAGGGTTCTCCATAGCTGCCTGCGTGATACGCATAAGGTCGCGTGCGGTCGTGTAATGGGCGTCATCGTGCAGGCCGCAGGGGTTGGCAAAGTGCGTGCCGGTGCAGCCGAGCGCTGCGGCGCGGTCGTTCATCATCTGGACAAAGCCGTCGACGCTGCCGCCCACGGCACGGGCGAGGATGTAGGACGCGTCGTTGCCGCTGGGGAGCATAAGGCCATAGAGCAGCTGCTCGATGGTGAGCACCTCGCCGGGCTTGAAGCCAGCGACCGAGCTGTCCGCGGTGACGTGGTCAAAATCCGCCTCCTCGACCGTGACCTGCTGGGCGAGGTCGGCGTTCTCGAGCACCACAAGCGCCGTCATGATCTTGGTGGTGGAAGCGGGGTAGCGCGTCTCGTCGGCGGTGACCTCGTAGAGGACGGTGCCGCTTGCAGGCTCCACGACCAGCGCGGACGTTGCGGCGATGGCGGGGTCGGTAAGCGCCGCGGCGCAGACGGGGGAGAGCGCCGAGAGCGCAAGGGCGAACACGCAGAGAAGCGCTGCTGCGCGCAGACGGATGCGCGTGGCGAGATGGTGGCGCGAGGTGGTGCGATTGAGGTGCGACATGCCGGCCTTTCTGCCGAGGTGAGATATGGGCACATTGTAGCGGAGGACCTCCGCCGGCGCGCCGCTCTTATGGTGTCGTCGCCCTATGAGATGCGTGTCTATTTGCTCAATTGCCACAGAATAGGTTATGATTCCTCAACTCTGGGTACACAGCAGACGTTCAACTACGAGTGATAGGGCATATCGGGTCCGTCCGCGCTGCGCAGGACCGGTCCCGCACGTAAAAGAAGGTACCTATGCTGGATAGATTCACCGATCGCGCACGGCGCGTCATGGCGATTGCCAAGCAGGAGGCGCTCGCTCTCGATACCACCAAGGTTGGAACCGAGCACCTGCTGCTCGCGCTCGCAAAAGAAGACGAGGGCATTGCTGCCGAGGCACTGCGCTCGCTCGATATTGCCTACGACGAGATTCTCGAGGAACTCAAGAGCTCCTCGACAACGAAGGGCGCGCCCGAGGGGGAGCCCACAGGCACGGTCGACACGGTTGTGGACGGTCCCGAAGGGGCTGCAGGCACCGCGGATGCCACGGACAAGGCCGATGCTGAGGCGGCTCCTGCTGAGGACGCCCCCGAGCCGGCGGCTGCCGCATCGCGCCAGAAGCTCGCCTTCACGCCGCTGGTCATCTCTGTTATGGAGCGCGCCTTCCGCATCGCGCGCGAGAACAACCAGACCTACGTCTCCACCGAGCACCTGCTCCTCGGTATGATCGACGAGGCGCAGTGCCGCGGTATGGACCTGCTCATGCGCCTTGGCGTCACGGCGGCCTCGGTTCGTCAGGCGGTCGAGAAGCTCACGGCCAAGGACCAGAGCGGCAAGCGCCCCATGGCGGGCGCCGGTGCCGGCCGGCCCGGAGCGGGGCTCCCGTTCTTCTCGGGCACGGCCGCTCAGGGCAAGGGTGACGAGGAGGCCTCGGCGCTCAAGCGTTACGCAACGAACCTTACCGAGAAGGCGCGCGAGGGCGGGCTCGACCCCGTCATCGGCCGCGAGAGCGAGATCTCGCGCATGATGGAGATCCTCTCCCGTCGCACCAAGAACAACCCGCTCATCCTAGGCGACCCCGGCGTGGGCAAGACCGCTATCGTCGAGGGCCTCGCACAGGAGATTGCCGCCGGCAACGTGCCCGAGAACCTTATGAACCAGAATATCTGGTCGCTCGATCTGCCCGGTCTTGTAGCGGGCGCCAAGTACCGCGGCGAGTTTGAGGAGCGCCTGAAGGGCGTCATCCAGGAGGCGACCGACGCCGACGACGCCATCCTCTTCATCGACGAGATGCACACCCTCATTGGTGCCGGTTCCGCCGAGGGCTCCATCGACGCGAGCTCGATGCTCAAGCCCGTGCTCGCGCGCGGCTCCTTCCAGATCATCGGCGCCACTACGGCCGAGGAGTACCGCAAGTACCTCACCAAGGACCCGGCGTTTGAGCGTCGCTTCCAGACGATCGACATCCCCGAGCCAAGCGTCGAGGACACCATCAAGATCCTGGAGGCGCTCCAGAGCCGCTACGAGGAGCACCATCACGTGCGTTACACGCGTGCTGCCATCGAGGCCGCCGCGAGCCTGTCTGCCCGCTACATCCAGGATCGCTACCTGCCCGATAAGGCAATCGACCTTATTGACGAGGCAGGCGCCCGCGCGCGTATCGCCAAGAACCGCGCTCCTGAGGACGTCCGCGCCGCCGAGGCGCGCGTGGCCGAGCTCGCGAACCAGGCGGAGGATGCTACCGAGCATGACGACATGAACCGCGCCGCCGAGCTCAAAGAGGAGCAGAAGACGGCCGAGATCGCCCTTTCCGAGGCGCGTGCCGCTTGGACGGCCGAGATGGATGCGAGCCCGCTCACCATCGACGTGGCCGAGATTGCCGACATCGTGTCCGCCACCTCCGGCGTGCCCGTCTCGTCGCTCACCGAGGACGAGAGCCGTCGCCTTCTGCAGTGCGAGAGCGTCCTCAAGACGCGCATTATCGGTCAGGACGAGGCCGTCGCCGCCGTGGCGAAGGCCATTCGCCGCAGCCGCTCGCCGCTCAAAGACCCGCGCCGTCCCGGTGGCTCGTTCATCTTCCTCGGCCCCACGGGCACGGGTAAGACCGAGCTCGCCAAGACCCTCGCCGAGTACCTCTTTGGCAGCAAGGACGCGCTCATCAGCTTCGACATGAGCGAGTTTGCGAGCGAGTACGAGGTCTCCAAGCTCATTGGCTCGCCTCCGGGCTACGTGGGCCACGAGGAGGGCGGTCAGCTCACCAAGGCCGTGCGCCGGCACCCGTATTCGGTTGTGCTTTTCGACGAGATCGAGAAGGCGCACCCGGATATCTTCAACATCCTTCTGCAGGTGCTCGACGAGGGACGCCTGACCGACGGCCAAGGCAAGACGGTCGACTTCCGCAACACGGTCATCATCATGACCTCTAACGTGGGTGCGCGCGAGATCGCCGCCACCTCGAGCGTGGGCTTTGGCACCACAGGCGAGGCGGGGCTCAGCTCGGGCGAGATCAAGAGCCGGGCGATGGGCGAGCTCAAGCGCCTGTTCCGTCCCGAGTTCTTGAACCGCGTGGACGACATCGTGGTTTTCCAGAAGCTCACGGGCGAGAGCTTGACCCGTATCGCAGAGCTCCTCGTCGACGACCTGCGTCAACGCCTCATCGCAAACGGCATGAAC
>CASELS010000007.1 GCA_949288855.1 uncultured Collinsella sp.
CATCAACTGCTCGGTCTCGCTTTCGCACAGCGCCGTGCGCACGTTCGCGGGACGGCTGTACGAGGCAAAGTTTTTGCTCGGCGCCCTTGCTGCGAGCATGGCCAAGAACCATCGCGTGGGCTACGTGGCCGAGAATCCGGTCTACGGCACCGTGGCGGAAATCAACGCCTTCGCCATCGGCGCGCGCATGATCGATCCGTATGTGACGGTCTATCTCAAATGGTTCTCCGCCAAGGACTACGACTGGAAGCGCGAGCTCGCCGAGAGCGAGGTGCGCGTGGTCTCCGCCCGCGACTACCTTGACCCGAGCGACCCTAACGAGCCCTGGGGCCTCTACGAGATCATGGACGACGGCACCTGCCGCCACCTGGCCGAGCCCATCTGGAAGTGGGGGCGCTACTATGCGCTCATCGTCCGCTCCATCAGAAACGACTCGTGGAAGAAGGAGGGGGCGACGCGCCGCGGCGAGGCTCTCAACTATTGGTGGGGGATGTCCGCGGGCGTACTCGACGTCCGCCTTTCCGAGGAGGTGCCCTACGGCCAGCGGGTGCTTGTGGAGGGCATCCGCCAGTCGATGCTCACACGCCGCATCAACCCCTTTGCCGGGGAGCTCGTCAGCCAAGGTGGCACGCTCATCCATACCGGTCCCGACCGCCTCTCGAGCGAGGATATCGTGCGCATGCGATGGCTGAACGAGAACATCGTCGGGCGCTTGCCCGAGCAGCGCGAGCTTTCGCAGGAAGGGCTCGAGCAGGTGGAGGTCTCCGGCGTGATTCCGCTCGACCCCACAAAGCTTCCGCACAAGGGGACCCTTTCATGAGGGTGCTCGCCATCGCAGATGTGGAGGAGCGCTGGCTGACCGCGGCGGGTGCGCGAGAGCGTCTGCGCGGGTACGACCTCATCGTGTCGTGCGGAGACCTCGACGCGCGCTACCTCGAGCATATCGTGACGATGGCAAACGTTCCTCTGCTCTACGTGTGGGGAAACCACGACACGGCGTACCGCCTGCACACGCCCGAGGGCTGTCGCTCGATCGAGGGGCGCATCGCCGAGTATCGCGGTCTGCGCTTCATGGGGCTCGGCGGCTCCGTGCGCTATAACGACCGCGTCTTTGGGTTCACCGAGCGCGACATGTACTGGCGGATGCTGCGGCTCTCGCTCGCCGCCAAGGCACAGGGCGGTGTTGATGTGCTCGTGACCCATACGCCACCACGCGGGTACGGTGACCTCGACGACCTTCCTCATCTGGGATTTGACGCCTTCAACACGTGCCTTGAGATGCTCTCGCCGCGCTATCTGCTCCATGGGCACATTCACCCGGAATACGGACGTATCGCGCGCGCGTGTGCTCACCCTGCGGGCACGGAGATTCTGAACTGCTGCGGCTATCGCGATCTTGAATTGAGCGTTCCTGCGGCACCTCGATCCACCCGCCGCGGCTACCTTGGTGTGGACCGCATTTGAGGACCGTCGCCTTGGCGTATACAAGCAGGAGCTTTCTGCTATCATGCTTAGTCTGTGCGTCGCGTATGCGGGCGTGGCGGAATTGGTAGACGCGCTGGATTTAGGTTCCAGTGGGATTCCCGTGAAGGTTCGAGTCCTTTCGCCCGCACCATGGCGCACGGCCGCGCCGGGGGATACCCTGCGCGCCGGCAACCGTCATACAGGGGTACCCAGCGCCCAAAGATCGGCTGGGCCACGCAAGAGGAGGAACGTTGAACATCACGCAATCCGAGGTGCAGGACGGTAAGCTTACCGCTACGGTGACCATCCCCGCCGCCGACGTTGACGCCGCCATCAAGAAGGCGTACAAGGACGCCGCGCACAAGTACCGCTTCCCGGGCTTCCGCCCCGGCCATGCGCCCCGCGCTGTCGTCGACAACATGCTTGGCAAGGGCTTTGGCCTTGTCGACGCCACCAACCGCATCATCAACGACGCCGAGCCCGCCATCATCAACGAGCTCGACATCGTGCCGGTGAAGGAGCACGGCGACATCGACGAGGAGAGCCTCGAGATGGTCAAGGACCACGAGGACTACACCTACGCCATCACCTTCGCTCTGCGTCCCACGCCCTCGCTCAGCTCCTACGACGCCGTCGAGATTGAGATGCCTCCCGCGGAGGTCACCGAGTCCGAGATCGACGCCCAGATCGAGATGCTCCTCGGCTATCACGCCACCTTTGAGGATGTCGAGGACCGCGGCATCGAGGACACCGACTTCGTCACCGCCAAGGTTGAGAACATCAAGAACGCCGAGGCGCTCGCTGGCGACTCCCGCATGATCGCCATGGGTTCCGGCAACCTGCCCAACGCCTTCGACGAGGGCCTCATGGGCATGAAGGTGGGCGAGACCAAGGAGATCAGCTGGACGCCCGAGACCGAGGGCGCCGAGGAGGCCGCCGTCAACGTTACCGTGAACGGCATCAAGGCCCGCAAGCTCCCCGAGCTCACCGACGAGTTCGCCAAGACCGGCTTTGGTTTTGATGACATCGCCACCATGCGCGACGCCGTCAAGGAGGAGATCGCCGCTGACAACGAGTCCCGTCTCCCGCAGCTCAAGGAGAACCGTTGCGTCGCCAAGCGCGCCGAGCGCCTCGAGCTCGACGAGATGGACAAGGACTACGAGCAGTCCGTCTTCCAGGAGCTCGGCCAGAACTTCCTCCAGAGCCTCGCTGCCCGCGGCATGTCGCTCGACGCCTGGCTCCAGGCCAACGGCATGACCGCCGACCAGTTCATCGCCGACCTCCATCACCAGGCCGACGACGTCGCCCGCGAGTCCCTCGCGCTCGACGCACTCGCCCGCGAGCTCAAGGTCGAGGTCACCGACGAGGACGTTGACAACGAGTTCAAGACCGCCGGTGTCGAGGATCCCGAGGCCACGAAGGAGCGCTTCGTCGCCGAGGGCCGTATGCCCGCCGTTCGCGACTCCATCCGCCGCTCCAAGGCCGTGAACTGGCTCGTCGAGAACGCCAAGGTCACCGAGGTGGACGAGACCGCCAAGGACGCCGAGTAGCGCAGGCTCTGCGCCGTGAAACCCGCCCGCGCGGTGGGGTATCATAGCTCGTGACCGTTTTGACACGGTGCCGGGTCCGCTGGCGGGCTCTGGCACCGTGTTCGCATTGACGCGAAGCGAAAGAAGGAAATACGCATGATCTCGCATATCAACAACGCGCTCGTGCCCTATGTGATCGAGCAGACCCCGCGGGGCGAGCGCAGCTACGATATCTACTCGCGCCTGTTGAACGATCGCATCGTCTTTTTGGGCGAGGAGATCAACTCGGTCACGGCGAACCTCGTGATCGCGCAGCTTCTGCACCTGGAGAGCCAAGATGCCGAGAAGGACATCTCGCTCTACATCAACTCCCCGGGCGGCGAGGTCTATTCCGGCCTCGCGATTCTCGACACCATGAACTTCATCAAGCCCGATGTGTCGACCATCTGCGTGGGCATGGCCGCTTCCATGGCTGCGGTGCTTCTTGCCAACGGTGCGCGCGGTAAGCGCTTCTGCCTGCCCAATTCGATGGTGATGATCCATCAGCCGAGCGGCGGCGCCCAGGGCCAGCAGACCGAGATTGAGATCGTGGCCCAGGAGATCAAGGAGACGAGGCGCAACCTCAACCAGATCCTCGCCGACGCCACGGGCCAACCCATCGAGAAGGTCTCTCAGGACACCGAGCGCGACCATTACATGCGTGCCCAGGCCGCTCTTGAGTACGGCCTTGTGGACCGAATCATCTCCTCCCGTACCGACGCAGCGAAAGGCGACGCATAATGCCGCGCGACACGCATGACAATATCGGCTACGACGGGGCGCCCGCCGAGCCCATCCGCTGCTCCTTCTGCGGCAAGACCCAGGACCAGGTCCGCAAGCTCGTGCGCGGTCCGCACAACATCTTTATCTGCGACGAGTGCGTCTCTGAGTGCTCCGCCATTCTGGAGGAGTCCATCGCGCGCGACATCATGTCGCAGGGCGGCTACAACGGCCTTGGCGACCTCGGCTTTATGACGCCCGAGGTTGAGGCCGAGGAGGTGGAGTCCGAGCCGGAGGCCTCCAAGCAGGTCATCCGTCGCGTTCCCACACCGCACGAGATCTACGACGAGCTTTCGCAGTACGTGATGGGGCAGGAGGACGCCAAGCGCGCCATGTCCGTCGCTGTCTACAACCACTACCGTCGCGTCATCGAGGGCGGTGCCGCTGAGGCCGCGCTCGACGAGAGCGCCGGGCGTCCCACCGCGCCTATCGGTAAGCACGCTGCCGGCGTCGACGACCTTGCGGATGTGGAGCTCGCCAAGTCGAACATTCTGCTCCTCGGTCCCACGGGCACGGGCAAGACGCTTCTGGCTCAGACCCTCGCGCGCATCCTTGAGGTGCCGTTTGCCATTGCCGATGCCACCGCACTCACCGAGGCGGGCTACGTGGGCGAGGACGTGGAGAACATTCTGCTCAAGCTCATCACTGCTGCCGACGGCGACATCGAGCGCGCCCAGGTGGGCATCATCTACATCGACGAGATCGACAAAGTGGCGCGCAAGGCGGAGAACCTTTCCATCACGCGTGACGTCTCCGGCGAGGGCGTGCAGCAGGCGCTCCTCAAGATCCTCGAGGGTACCGTCGCGAGCGTTCCGCCCCAGGGCGGCCGCAAGCATCCCCAGCAGGAGCTTCTGCAGATCGATACGACCAACATCCTCTTCATCTGCGGCGGCGCCTTCGTGGGGCTCGACAAGATCATCGCCGACCGCGTGGGCAACAAGGGTATCGGTTTCAACTCCGAGATCGCCGGCCCCACCTCCACCGACGAGAACGACCTGCTCCGTCAGGTGCTCCCGCAGGACCTCAATGCCTTTGGCATGATTCCCGAGTTCATCGGCCGTACGCCGGTGATCACACAGACCTGCGCTCTCGATGAGGACGACCTCGTGTCCATCCTCACCGAGCCGCGCAACGCCATCGTCAAGCAGTACCGTCGCATGTTCCAGCTCGAGGGCGTCGACCTTGCGTTTGATGACGAGGCGCTCCATGAGATCGCCAAGCTCGCGCTCGCCCGCAAGACCGGTGCGCGCGGCCTGCGCTCCATCTGCGAGCAGCTGCTGCAGAAGACCATGTTCGATCTGCCGTCCGAGAAGGATGTCGAGCGCGTGGTCGTGACGGCTGCCGCGGTCCGTGGCGAGGAGGAGCCCCAGCGCGTCCATCGTGCGGCGTAGGCTCCAGCGGTTCGAATCTTCTCCGCAAGGGCTGGTGAGTATCCGCACAGCCAGCCTTCTATAACGTATTAAGGGGTGTATATGCATGCATATGCACCCCGTTCTTGTGAAAGTTTCATTTATCAGCAGTTATTGTCAATACCGTGAGGCTTTGAGCTGTTTTCTGACAAAAGTTGCTGGCAACTGAAAAGACTGAGATACCGATTGGCGGCATTGACCGTACAACGGCGTTAACGCGACGCTCGCCGATAGCTTAAAGGGCAATGAGCGAGAGGAACCTCCCGTATTTTGCGCTTGACCTGCTCGGTTAGACCCCTGTCAGACTCTGGTGAATTTCGTTCAGACCATGATGCCTAACGAGGTGCTATCTTCTTCACACTGATTTTGGGCGAGGAGGAGTCAATGGGTCGAAGGAGAAGGGCTTTTGAACGCGTGGCGGAGCGATTTGAAGCAGCGTGGAGCCAAGGGCTCCTGTTCATACCGGAGACGAACGCTGATGCAGTCGCCTTGAGTCGCATGGTTAAGCAGAATCTGATGATGCGACCGCATCGCGGCATCTATTGCTCAGTATCAAAGTGGGCGGAGATTAAGCCGGACGAGCGCGCGAGGCGTCTTGTTCGTACGCTCGCACGCCTTCACCCAGATTGGGTCTTTGACGCGTACAGCGCGCTTGTTTTGCAGGGCTTCCCCGTGAGTTACCATCTGCTTAGCAGGATTTATATTGCCATCGATCCTTGTAAGCCTAGCTCGGTCGGCAAAGGAATAGTCCCGGTTGAGCGGCGTGACGCATTAATTGAGGAGATCGATGGCGTGAGGGTCGTTTCTCTGGTCGATGCCGCGCTTGCCTGCCTACGTCTTGCATCTTTTGAAGACGGTCTAGCTATTGCCGATGCGTTGATTAGGCGAGAAGAGGTCAGCAGGGGCACGCTGATGGACTGGATTCATCATGCCATGGACCACGATTCTGGCATGGAGCACGCACTGTCGACCGCGCGTTTTGCCGACCCGCGTTCAGAGAGCGGCGGAGAGTCCATGGCACGGGCTATGATGGTTGCTGCGGGGGTCTTGCCCACCGATTTGCAGGTAGAGTTTACAGATCCGGTCAATGTTGGACACATTATCAGAGTGGACTACTTGTTTCGACGAGTAGATGGATGTGTGATGGTGGGGGAGTTTGACGGAAAGATCAAGTACCTCGATCATGGCATATCGCATGGTTCGTCTGCTGTCGATGTGATGCTCCGAGAGCGTCAGAGGGAGTCGCATCTAACGTTGCTCGGTATGCCAGTCATTCGTTTTTGCATGAAGGACATTCGGACTCCTGGCAGAATTGCCCGTATGCTAGCCGATGTAGGAATAACGCAAGACACCTTGGTGGAGACGACGTACCTCGATACGACGCCGCGGACTTGAAAGAACGGGGTTAGTTTCTCTGCTCTTACATGATGTGCCCCACCAGCTGGTAGCTCTTGTCGGTGAACTGCATAATCTCGAACTTGTTGCCGTCAGGATCGTGGGCCCACATCTGATAGGTCTCGCTCGGGCCCTTCGAGATCTCGGTATCAAAGGTGAGGCCGCGACCCTCGAGCTCTTCGCGTGCGGCATAGATATCATCAACGGTGAGCGCAAGGTGGGAGTAGTCGATGTGCTCGTTCCACTCGGTGTGCGGCTTCTGGCCGTCTACCGCGGGGAAGAGCTCGATGAACTGCTGCGGTGCCACCTCGATGTAGACGATGAGGATCTGCTCGGGATTGGTCTCGGCGACCTCAGAATAGTAGCCGCGATTGAGGCCGAGGTATGCCTTTGCGCGCGTCACGATCTTGAGCTCGCCACCGAGCACCTCGGTGTAGAAGCGCATCATTTCCTCAAGCTGATCGGTGTAGAACGATACGTGCATGATGCTGTTGAACATGACGGGGCTCCTCTCTGGATTGATTGTATTCTGTGTACCCAAAAGTATTGATAGCAGGTTTGCGCTGCCGGTGGCTTATGCAGCCTGACAGGCTTGGTCTTAGACAACGTAAACAGCGTGAGCGAGTGGTGCGCACACCGGGAAGCACCTGTCGCCTGTGCTATCCTTTGCAGTTACGCAACGCGAAAGGACTACCTCATGGCTGAGATGCTAGAAGAGATGCCAAAGAACTACGAGCCCGCTGAGCGCGAGCCCGAGATTCTTGCTAAGTGGCTCGAGGGCGGCTACTACCAGCGCCGTCCCGGCGTGGGCGACTGCACGGTCACCATCCCGCCGCCCAACGTCACGGGCGTGCTCCACATGGGTCACGCACTCGATGACTCCATTCAGGACGCTATTGTGCGCGAGGCGCGCATGCGCGGTCGCTCCACCCAGTGGATTCTGGGCACCGACCATGCGGGCATCGCCACGCAGACCAAGGTCGATAAGAAGCTCAAGGAGGAGGGCAAAAACCGCCTCGAGATGGGCCGCGATGCCTTCATCGATGCCTGCTGGGACTGGACGCATGAGTACGGCGGCACCATCAAGGAGCAGATCAAGCGCATGGGCTGCTCGGTTGACTTTGAGCACGAGCGCTTTACGATGGACGACGATTATGCCGAGGCGGTGCGCCGCGTCTTCTGCGATTGGTACCACGATGGCCTCATCTACCGTGGCAAGCGTATCGTCAACTGGTGCCCCAGCTGCACGACGGCGATCTCCGACGACGAGGCGGAGTATAAGCAGGAGGCGGGCCACCTCTGGCACCTCCGTTACCCCTTGACCGAGCCGGTGAACGGCCAGGATTACATCGTGGTCGCTACGACGCGCCCCGAGACCATGCTCGGCGACACCGGCGTCGCTGTCTCGCCGAAGGATCCCGAGAAAGCCGCCTTTGTGGGCAAGACCGTGATGCTCCCCATCGTGAACCGCGAGATCCCCATCTTTGAGGACTGGCATGTGGATGCGGGCTTTGGCTCGGGCTTTGTCAAGGTCACGCCCGCGCACGACCCCAACGACTACGCTATGGGCGAGGCCCACGGCCTCGAGAAGATCAATATCTTCGACGAGCACGCGGTTGTTGTGGACGGCTACGGCGAGTTCTCCGGCATGACGCGCGACGAGTGCCGCGAGGCCGTCGTCGCGTGGTTTGAGGAGCATGGCCTGCTCGACCACATCGAAGAGCACGAGCACTCCGTCATGCACTGCTACCGCTGCGACACCACGCTCGAGCCCTGGCTCTCCGAGCAGTGGTTCGTCGCGGTCGACAAGCTCAAGGGGCCGGCGATCGAGGCGGTCGAGAGCGGACGCGTGCGTTTTAACGCCGAGCGCTGGAAGCAGTCCTACCTCACCTGGATGGAGAATCTTAAGGACTGGTGCATCTCGCGCCAGCTGTGGTGGGGTCACCGCATCCCGGTCTTCTATTGCGAGGACTGCGGTTGGGAGGACGCCCTCATGGAGGACGCGCACGTGTGTCCCAAGTGCGGCGGCCATCACGTTCATCAGGACGAGAACGTGCTCGACACCTGGTTCAGCTCGCAGCTGTGGACCTTCGCCACGCAGGGCTGGCCGCAGGATCCCTCGGCGCTCGAGGGGCATCATCCCACCACGGCGCTTGTCACCGCGCGCGACATCATCGCGCTATGGGTTGCGCGCATGATCATGAGCTCCGAGTACTTCCTGCACGAGGAGCCGTTCCATGACGTCGTCATCTACCCGACGATCCTTGCCAAGGACGGCAGCCGCATGTCCAAGTCCAAGGGCAACGGCGTCGACCCCATGGACCTCATCGCAAAGTATGGCGCCGATGCGATGCGCTTTAACCTGCTGTCGCTGTTCACCAACAATCAGGACGTCAAGTTCGACGCGGACATCGACAAGAAGACGCACGAGTTTTTGGGTAGCCCCCGCACCGAGCAGGCAAAGGCCTTCGTTACCAAGATTTGGAACGCGAGCCGCTTCCTTCTCATGAACATGGAGGGCTACGAGCCTGGTGAGCCGGTGGCCGAGACCGCAGCCGACGCCTGGATGTTCAGCCGTCTGGCCAAGCAGGTCAAGGCCGTCACCGAGGGTATTGAAAGCTACAACTTTGGTGAGACCGTTCGCGGCGTGCAGACGTTCTTCTGGAACGAGGTCTGCGACTGGTACGTCGAGGTCACCAAGGCGCGCCTGAAGGACGACGCGGCGCGTCTGCAGGCGCAGCGCAACCTCATCTTTGTGCTCGACACCTCGCTTCGCCTCATGCATCCGTTCATGCCGTTTGTGACCGAGGCCATTTGGGACCAGATGCCTGTGAGCGCCCTCGATATGGTAGGGGAGCGCGCAGACGCCCTTATGGTTGCCGCATGGCCCGAGCCCGCGGATTACGAGCGCTGGGTCGATGAGCCTGCCGAGCGCGCCTTCGAGCTCACCCGCGCTGTGGTGACCGACGTGCGCTCCACGCGCGCCCGCTACCGCATCAGCCCCAAGGAGCAGCTCCGCGTGGTGGTTTGCGCCCATTCTGCCGAGGTTGCGGACGCTATGGCGCCCATGGCGGGCTTTGCAGCGAGCCTCGCCAACGCATCTGCCGTCGAGGTTGCCGAAGGCGCGGCAAAGCCTGAGGGCTCCATCGCGCTCGCCGGTCCCGACTTTGACGCCTACGTGGTGGTGGGCGATCTTGTGGACTTTGCCGCCGAGCGCGCGCGTATCGAGAAGGCCGTCTCAAAGGCAGAGAAGGAGCTCGCCGGCGCGGAGAAGACCCTTGCCAACGAGGGCTTCGTCGCAAAGGCCGCACCTGAGGTCGTGGCCAAGAAGCGCGAGCGCGCCGAAGAACTGCGCGCCGAGATTGCAGCGCTCACCGCTCAACTCGCCGACTTTGCGTAAGGACGGCGTTCCGTCAGCGTAATCGGCGCATGTGCGAATCCGCACGGGTGCCCGCCAGTATATGGCGGGCACCCGTTTTGCGTTTATTTGTCTTGCACACGTCTCCCGGGGTTACTATGGAGGGGCGGTCGAGCAAGACATTCGTACAAAAGAGACCGCCTGCGCGATGGGGGAATACCATGGCGAATCTCGAAGAGATGCGTGAGTTCACGCGGCACTGGCGTGCGTTTTGCGCCGAGGACGAGCACCTGTCGAATCTTTGCGGTCGCGTCCCGGTGGATACAGCAAAACTTACAGAGAGCGATCGGGGACATGACCTGTTCTCTGCTCCAGAATCCGTTGCGTATTGCGATGAGGCGTTCGCCAACGTGCTTGCCGGTGTTTTGACCGGAGCAAATGTCTCTGTGACTCCCGCAGACGCGCCCTGGGGCTGGTGGCTTGAAGATGAGGATTGGCAAGCCTACGCCTCGACCAAGGAATTGATGACCGGGCGTACGCAAAAGTTGGATGAGATTGCCGCCATCGATGCGGAGCGCCGCGAAGCGCTCGATGCCGACGACGCCTATCGTGAGGCGGCGGGCACGGTCGAGACCTATCGGGCGTCGAATGCCGAGGATACCGCCACGCGCACCGAGCTCGCGCGCCGCCTCGAGAATCTTGCCGATGCTGCAGAACCGCATGCGAAGCGGCAGAAGGATTCCGCTTCGCGCCTCGTGAGTCGCCTTGCCGTGGCAGCCGCGGTGACGCTTGCGTGCGGCGTGGCCCTCTGGCTGCTCGCACCCGATGTGCTGGACGTTTCCACGCGCGTTGTGCTGATAGTGCTCGTTGCCCTTGTATGCGCCCTTGTGGCGCTCCGTGTTCCTCAGGGCCTCGCGGTGGCGGTGCGCAGGCGCGGCAGGCTGGCTGACGAACGGGACCGCTTGAAACGGGCGCTTGCCGATGTCGATGCGCGCGTCGCGCTGCGGGCGGAAGAGCTCAAGGTGCGGGCGCAAGAGGCCGATGCCAGAAAGACCGAGCTCGAGAAGCCGTTCCTCTCTCCGCGTGCCAAGCTCATCGAGGAATGCGCCCATATCGAGCGGGACACCATCGATGCTTTGGACGACGACCTCGCAAGGCGTGATGCCGCCTACGCTGCAGGTACGTTAATTGAGCTCCCCTTCGATGAGGCGTTCAGAGCCGCTCAGGAGCGCGAATGGGCGCTTCTCGACAGCTGGATGGGGGAGTACCTCGTCCGTCTGCCGCATGAGATCGAACACACCCTGAATGCTCGCTCGAGCGAAGAGGTCTGGCTCGAGTCCCACGATCCCTTTGGCAAGCGTTGGTGGGACCGCGCCGAGGATATCCTCGCTCTCATGGAGCAGGGAGGCGCTACTGATACCGCGCGTGCGCTCGAGCTCCTCGCCAAAACAGATGCTGACGGCGAGGCGTAGGGTGCACCGCGCTTTTCCGTTTCCCGTTTACCGAGTCCTGATGCAATCACGCGCCCTCGCATGAGAAAATGATAAAGGGCAAAAGCCCAATCCAACCAACTTCTGCGAGGAGGCACCATGGCATTTCCCGAAGGGTTCCTGTGGGGCGGCGCGACCGCTGCCAACCAGTGCGAGGGCGGCTACAACGAGGGCGGGCGCGGCCTTGCCAACGTCGATGTGATCCCGCACGGCGCAGATCGCGGCCCGGTGATGGCGGGCCTGCGCAAGATGCTCGACTTCGAGGAGGGCTACTACTATCCCGCTCAGGTCGGTATCGACATGTACCACCACTACAAGGAGGACATCGCGCTCTTTGCGGAGATGGGCTTCAAGACCTATCGTCTCTCCATCGGCTGGACGCGTATCTTCCCCAAGGGCGACGAGGACGAGCCCAGCGAGGAGGGCCTCGCCTTCTATGAGGACCTGTTCCGCGAGTGCCAGAAGCACGGCATCGAGCCGCTCGTCACTATCACGCACTTCGATTGCCCCATCCACCTTATTAAGGAGTACGGTGGCTGGCGCAACCGCAAGCTCATCGATCTGTATAAGAAGCTCGTGACGGTTCTCTTCACGCGCTACAAGGGGCTCGTTAAGTACTGGCTCACCTTCAACGAGATCAACATGATCTTGCACCTGCCGTTCATGGGCGCCGGTCTGGTCTTTGAGGAGGGCGAGGACCGCGAGGCCGTTGAGTACCTCGCCGCACACAACGAGCTTGTGGCGAGCGCCTGGGCGACCAAGATCGCACACGAGATCGACCCCGAGATGAAGGTCGGCTGCATGCTCGCCGCCGGCACCTACTACCCCTACAGCTGCAACCCCGAGGACGTGCGCGCCGCGCAGCTCGCCAACCAGGAGAACTACTTCTTCGTGGACGTCCAGAGCCGCGGCTACTATCCGGCCTACGCGCTCAAGCAGCTCGAGCGCAAGGGTATCGACATCGGCATGACCGACGAGGACCGTCAGGTGCTTGCCGAGAACACCGTCGACTTCATCTCGTTCTCCTACTACTCCACGCGTTGCGTTGCAGGCGAGGGGAGCGATGCCGAGCAGACCGAGGGCAACGCCTTCAAGGGTGCCAAGAACCCCTACCTCAAGGTGAGCGAGTGGGGCTGGGCCATCGACCCGCTCGGTTTCCGCATCACCATCAACGACCTGTGGGATCGCTACCAGAAGCCCCTTTTTGTGGTGGAGAACGGTCTCGGCGCCAAGGACGAGCTCAACTCTGACGGCACGATCGATGACGATTACCGCATCGATTATCTCCGTCAGCACATCGAGGCCATGCGCGAGGCCATCACCGAGGACGGCGTCGAGATGCTCGGCTACACCACGTGGGGCCCGATCGACCTTGTTTCCGCCTCCACGGGCGAGATGTCCAAGCGCTACGGCTTCATCTACGTCGACCGTGACGACGCCGGTGCGGGCACGCTCGCACGCTCCAAGAAGAAGAGCTTCGATTGGTATAAGAAGGTCATCGCCACCAACGGCGAGGACCTAGCGTAACAACCTTGGCTGACCGGGCTGACACAACAGGTTCCGGCCTCATTGGTTGGCTTATGTAGCTCAGTACCGTCCGGCTCCACCGAGCAGGTGGGGCCGGACTTTTGCGTAGCCTCGCCTTGTACTTCCACCTCTATCGCGTGCTGCGCGACGGTGTCTTTGAGGTGAGTTTTGCAACTTTTACGGTACTGAACCCGGGTAATGAACCCGATGCAATATCCCTTAGAAGTCAGCTGGTAGAAGCCTTGCAACTTTTGCGGTAATGAACCCCAAGCAACGAAACAGGTCAAATTGCGGCTAATGGGGTTCACTAACCGTAAAGTTGCAAAAAACTTGCAGGGCAAGCGATGCCGAGATGGTAAGCGACGCTGGCATGGCGAGCGGCGTCGAGATTGCAAGTAGTACCGGGCGTTCGTCGATTCCCATACGAAGGCTTACGCGTGGGAGTTTGTAGTTGGGAAGCGCGGAGCGGCGAGAACGTCTATAGTGGAAGGACACTATCCATGCGCATGAGAGGGGTTGCGTTTATGGCGGAGTACAAGAGCGATATCGAGATCGCGCAGGCGGCGGAGATGCTACCTATCTCGGAGGTCGCCGCTAAGGTCGGCCTTTCTGAGGACCAGCTCGACCATTACGGGAAGTACAAGGCAAAGGTTGACATCCACGCGCTCAAAGACCTGCCGCGCAAGGCAAAGCTCGTGCTGGTGACCGCCATCAACCCCACGCCGGCGGGCGAGGGCAAGACCACGACGTCGGTCGGTCTTGCTGACGCGCTGAATCGTCTTGGTAAGAAGGCGGTGCTCGCGCTCCGCGAGCCGTCCCTCGGTCCGGTCTTTGGCATCAAGGGCGGCGCCGCGGGCGGCGGTTACGCGCAGGTCGTTCCTATGGAGGATATCAACCTCCACTTCACCGGCGACTTCCATGCCATCGGTGCGGCTAACAACCTGCTCGCCGCCATGCTCGACAACCACATCCAGCAGGGCAACGCGCTTGGCATCGATCCCAAGCAGATCGTGTGGAAGCGCGCTGTCGACATGAACGACCGGCAGCTTCGCCATATCGTGGACGGTCTCGGTGGCCGTATGCAGGGCGTGCCGCGTGAGGATGGCTTTGACATCACCGTCGCGTCCGAGGTCATGGCTGCGTTCTGCCTCGCGTCCGACCTTATGGATCTCAAACGCCGCCTCGGCCGCATGGTCGTTGCCTACACCTATGGCGGCGAGCCCGTTACCGCTGCCGATCTTCATGCCGAGGGTGCCATGACGGCGCTGCTGAAAGACGCCATCAAGCCCAACCTTGTCCAGACGCTGGAGCACACGCCCGCGTTTGTTCACGGCGGCCCCTTTGCAAACATCGCCCACGGCTGCAACTCGGTCCAGGCAACCGAGACTGCCCTCAAGCTCTGCGACTACGTGGTGACCGAGGCGGGCTTTGGCGCGGACCTGGGTGCGGAGAAGTTTCTCGACATCAAGTGCCGCATGGCAGAGCTCGACCCGGATGCCGTGGTCGTGGTGGCGACGGTGCGTGCTCTCAAGTACAACGGCGGCGTGCCTAAGGCCGAGCTTACGACCGAGAATCTCGAGGCTCTTGAGGCGGGCCTTCCCAACCTCCTGCGTCACGTGTCGAACATCCAGAACGTCTACGGCCTCCCCGTGGTGGTGGCCATCAACGCATTCCCCACGGACACCAAGGCGGAGCTGGCGCTCGTGGAGGAGAAGTGCCGCGAGCTTGGCGTGAACGTTGCCCTTTCCGAGGTATGGGCCAAGGGCGGCGAGGGCGGCGAGGCGCTCGCCCAAGAGGTCATGCGCCTTACCGAGCAGCCGCACGAGTTCCATTTCTCCTATGAGACGGGTGCCACGATCGAGGAGGCGCTCGAGGCGGTTGCGACCAAGATTTACCATGCTGACGGTGTCGACTACACCCCCGGTGCGAAAAAGCAGCTGAAGCAACTTCACGACACCGGTTTTGGCAACCTCCCTGTGTGTGTCGCGAAGACCCAGTACTCCTTCACTGACGATCAGCATCTGCTGGGTGCGCCCGAGAACTTCCGCATCACGGTGCGCAACCTCAAGGTTTCCGCCGGCGCCGGATTTGTCGTTGCGCTCACGGGCGACATCATGACCATGCCGGGCCTGCCCAAGGTACCTGCTGCCGAGAAGATTGACGTCCTCGAGGACGGCACGATCGTGGGGCTCTTCTAAGGCTTCATCCGACGCGCCGCACGGGGAGCCCTTCGGGCGTGGTCCTCGGCCTGCTGCCCCATTGGGGCAGCAGGCCTGTGGGAAACGCCCTGCGGGTCCCCGTGCGCCGTCGCGCATCAAGCTTAGAATAGTTTGCGTTGCCTGAATCTGTTCTCATTCATCTGAAGGGAGCCGTCTGTGGCCGAGAACTTGTGTGACTTGAGCTGTGCCGAGTTTGCCGGGCTGCTTGCCGCCAAGGTGCCCGCGCCCGGCGGTGGTGGCGCGGCGGCGATGGCGGGTGCCCTCGCGGTGGCGCTCTGCTCTATGGCGGGAAACTTCACGGCCGGTAAGACACGCTATGCTGCAGTCGAGGACGATATGCAGCGCATTCTCAACGAGGCGGAGTCGCTTCGCGCGGACCTGCTTGCCCTTGTTGAGGCCGATGCCCATGCCTTTGAGCCCTTGGCCCAGGCCTACAAGATCCCCGCGGACGACCCTGGCAAGACGCGCGCACTCGAGACGGCGCTGCACGGTGCCTGCGCGGTCCCGCTCGATATCATGCGCGCCTGCGCGCACGCCCTCGATCTGCTTGAGGAGATGGGGGAGAAGGGAAGCCGCATGATGCGCTCGGATGTGGGCTGCGGTGCGGCGCTTGCCGCCGGGGCCCTTCGCGCGGCGCATCTGACGGTGCTCGTCAACACGACATCGCTCGCGGGCGACCCCGTTGCGCGCGCCTTTGAGGACGAGGCGGACGAGCTGCTCTCGTCCTATATCCCGCGTGCCGATACGCTCGCCGCGGGCATCGCGGCGTCGATTCGCGAGGAGGCGTGATAATGGCGGAGCTTTTGCGCGGTGCCCCGGTTGCCAAGAGTATGACCGAGGAGGTTGCCGGGCGCGCAGCGCGTCTCGCTGCCGCCGGTGTCACGCCCAGGCTCGCCATCGTGCGCGTAGGGGATAACCCGAGCGACGGCGCCTATGTGCGCGGTGCGCTCAAGCGCGCCGAGCGCGCCGGCGTCGCGACCGAGCTCGTCTCTCTGCCCGATACGGTCTCACAAGATGAGCTTATGGGCGAGATTGCCCGCATCAATGCCGACCGCTCTATACACGGCTGCCTGCTTTTGCGCCCCTTGCCGGCGCACATGGACGAGCCTGCCGTATGCGCGACCCTTGCACCCGAGAAAGATGTCGACGGCATCACGCCGGGCTCCCTCTTTGGCGTCTTTGCCGGGGAACAAACCGGATTTGCCCCCTGCACGGCGGAGGCGGTCGTTGCGTTGCTCGAGCGTTCGGGAGTCGAGATTGCCGGCTCGCGTGTGACCGTCGTCGGACGTTCGCTTGTTATTGGCAGGCCCGTCGCCATGCTGCTCATGGGTAAAAACGCCACCGTCACCATCTGCCATACCAAGACGCGCGCCCTCGCCTCCGAGTGCGCGCGTGCGGACATTCTAGTCGTCGCTGCGGGCCACGCCGCCACGGTGGGGGCATCTGCCGTTCGCGACGGACAGGTCGTCGTCGACGTGGGTATCAACGTGGATGATTCTGGCACTCTTGTGGGCGACGTCGCATTCGACGAGGTCGAGCCCCTCGTGCGCGCCATCACGCCCGTGCCGGGAGGGGTTGGGGCGGTCACCACGGCCGTCCTCATGAAGCATGTTGTCGAGGCCGCCGGGCGCGCGGTCCAGAAGGGATAGCCATGGCAGTAGATCTAGAGCGCGCGCAGGCAGCCGTACGGGAGTTTTTGCTGGCGGTAGGTGAGGATCCCGACCGCCCCGGTCTCGTTGAGACGCCCGACCGGGTCGCGCGGGCTGCCGCCGAGCTCTTCGGCGGCTACGATGAGGATCCTGCTGTGCACCTGCGCAAACAGTTCCACGAGAGCGATAACGAGGAGATGGTGATCGTGCGCGACATCCCCTTCTCTTCGATGTGCGAGCACCATATCCTGCCGTTCACCGGCAAGGCGCACGTCGCCTACATCCCTCGCGCCGGTCGCATCACCGGTCTTTCCAAGATTGCGCGCTGTGTCTCGGGGTTTGCGCACCGCATGCAGCTGCAAGAGCGCCTGACCGCCCAGATTGCCGACGCCCTTATGACGGAGCTCGAGCCGCTCGGCGTGCTCGTGGTGCTTGAGGCGGAACACACCTGCATGACCATGCGCGGAGTGCGCGCCGCAGGCGCCCTCACCGTCACCTCGGCGGTCCGCGGCGGCTTCAAGAACGATATCAAGACGCGCGAGGAGGCCCTGCGTCTGATCGGGCTCAATGGCTAGCGCAAAAGGCGCTCTACGAAGGCAGCTTCGCGCCGTGCGCGACGCCATGCCCGCTGCCGAGCGATGCGAGCGCGATGCGCACATAGCCGAGCACGTCCGCTCCCTCTCATGCTGGCGCGACGCGCAGGTGCTGTTTTGCTACCTTTCGATGGGGTCGGAGCCGGAGACACGTTCTTTGATCGAGAGCGCGTGGCGCGAGGGCAAGTGCGTACTCCTTCCGCGGGTCGTGCCCGACTCCCCGGTGCTTGCATGGCATCGTGTGGACGATTTCTCCCGTCTTGCGCTCAGCTCGTTTGGTATGTACGAGCCGGTTTTGGGCGTGCATCCAATCTTCCCTCCTTCCACCGTGATGGAGCTCGAGCGAGCGGTCGCCATCGTTCCGGGCATCGCGTTCGACCGTCGCGGTTTTCGGTTGGGGTACGGCGGGGGCTACTACGACCGTTTTCTCGCCGCTTTTCACGGCACCTCAATAGGGATTTGTTTCTCAGACAGCGTGCGCGACGATCTGGGCAGTGACGAATGTCTCGATTCGTGGGACCGCGCCGTGGATATCCTGGTGACCGACGAGGGCGTCGTGCGTTAGGGCGGGTTGCGTCCACCGAGATGCCTCGTTAAGCTGTACGGTGCTGTAATGCGTGGCGGTACAGGGGACCGCCGCGTTCAATATCGCGATCCTTCGCATATCTTGCGGCTATAGGCCGCGATGGCGAATTGATACCAAGGGGGCTCACACGATGGGCGAGCAAGCTAGGGACGAGCGGGTCTACCAGGTGCCGTTTGGCATCGAGGAGCTTTCATTCGAAGAGGCTGTTGCGCTCGCGGCAGACACCGGGACCATCTCGGGCGACGCCGGCCCGCTTTTGGAAACCGTTATCGATATGCTCGACGAGCTCGGTCGCCCTGACGGCTATTTCGATTGTCTGCAGGTTGCGGGCACCAACGGCAAGACATCTACCGCGCGCTTTTGCGCGGCCATCCTCGCTGGAGAGGGCCTCCGCTCTGCTCTCTATACGTCGCCCCAGCTCGTGCGCTATCCCGAGCGTATGGAGATAGCGGGCGAGGTGGTCTCTGACGAGGCGTTCGCCCACGGTGTATCGGCCGCTCGCGCAGCGGGCGAGCGCGTGAACGCGCGCCGCGCCAAGGCGGGGGAGAGCGCCTATACCATCACGCCGTTCGACCTGCTTACGGTCGCCGCGCTCGTCATCTTTGCGGAGGCGCGCGTTGATGTGGCGGTGCTCGAGGTGGGTATGGGCGGCCGCTGGGATGCCACGAGCGCTACCGACCCCGTTGCCGTTGCCATCACGGGCATCGGGCTCGATCATATGAGAATCCTCGGGAATACGCTTGCTGCCATCGCCGGCGAAAAGGCGGCTGTCATCAAGCCGGGACGCGCCGTTACGCTTGGCGAGGGTACGCATGAGCCGAGCGTGCAGCGCGTAATGGATGAACGTTGCCGTGCCTGCGAGGTGGTGCCGGCGGTCGTGAACCACGTACTGCTCACGACGCCCGCGCATCTGGGGGATTCGTTTGAGTTTTCCACCACAACCCGGCGCGCCATCTACACGCCGCGTCTCCGCAAACCTGTATACCAGGCCCAGAACGCCGCGTGCGCCATTCAGCTCGCCGAGGACTACCTCAACCGCCCGCTGGATGAAACAGCGCTTGAGGACAGTCTTATCGACTGCCCGACGCCCGGGCGCTTCGACACGGTCCGCCGTGACCCCCTGGTGCTTATCGATGCGTGCCATAACCCGCAGTCCTGCGAGGCGTTCGTCTCAGCGCTCGATGAGATTGCGCCCGCCGTCGCCGACCGCCCGACGCTTCTCATTGCCGCTTTGACGGACAAGGACGTCGCCGGCATCGTTGATGTGCTCGTTCCGGCGTTCCCGCGCATCACGGTTACGCAGACCGCCTCGGACCGCGCAATGGCAGCCGCAGACCTTGCCGCCATCGTTGGGGGAAAGCTGCGGGCCCTGGGTCGTCCTGAGACGGATGTAGCTGGGGTGTATCCCTCGGTTGAAGCCGCGCTGGATGTTCTCACGAGCCAAGGGTGTACGGTGGTCGCCGCTGGTACCATCACGCTTGCCGGTGAGGTGGCCGGCTTGTTCCGTTGATGCGCGTATCAAAAAGAGCCTTGCGATAACGTTGCGGCCTGCGTCCCGGGCGTATACTTAACAGCGCTGTTAGACGGGTGCCGGCCCCGTCTGGTTTCGATAGAAGGGTCACGCTCGTGTACGTACTGTTTTTCCTCATC
Source organism: uncultured Collinsella sp. (assembly GCA_949288855.1). Classification (GTDB taxonomy): domain Bacteria; phylum Actinomycetota; class Coriobacteriia; order Coriobacteriales; family Coriobacteriaceae; genus Coprousia. The sequence continues at coordinate 19,689 of CASELS010000007.1, forward strand.
AGCTTTGGTGCGTCGATTATCGGTGCCATCTGCGGCATCGGTGGCGGCGTGATCATCAAGCCGGTGCTCGATGCGAGCGGGACGCTCCTTCCCGGCACCATCAACTTCCTCTCGGGATGCACGGTGCTTGCTATGACGTGCTACTCGGTCCTCCGCAACCGCCTTTCGGGTGCGACCTCTATCGACGGTAAGACGGCGCTTCCGCTCGCAGTTGGTGCGGCGGTGGGCGGTCTTGCCGGCAAGCAGCTCTTCGATGTTGTCGAGGGACTGTTTCCCGACCCGGCGCTTGCCGGCGCGGTCCAGGCCACAGCGCTCGGCATCATCACCCTCGGCACCCTTGCCTACAACCTCAACAAGGACCGCATCAAGACGCTCGAGATCGCCGGCGCCGCGGCATGCGTCGTCATCGGTTTCGCGCTCGGCGTCATGTCCTCCTTCTTGGGCATCGGCGGCGGCCCCATCAACCTTGTGGTACTCTACTTCTTCTTCAGCATGGGCACCAAGCAGGCGGCACAAAACTCGCTGTTCATCATCCTCTGCTCGCAGGCAACGAGCACCATCACGAGCCTGCCGACGGTGGACTTCAGCGTCATCGATATTACCCTCATCATCGGCATGATCTTTTGCGGCATCATGGGCGGTGTCTGCGGGCGCATCATCAACAAGCGTATCGACGAGAAGCATGTCGACAAGCTCTTCAGCGGTCTCATGGTCGTCATCATCCTCGTATGCATCTACAACGCCGCAAAGCATCTTATCGGCTAGGCGCATTCGGGGGCGTTTGCAGGTGGATGAGAACGAATCGGGCGAAGCCACGCGAGCCGGTGCGAGCCGACTCGGCGATGCGCTGAACATCGAGGGCATGCGCATGCAGGAGCGCATCTTTAGGATGGATGCCGAGCGTGGCCTTAGAAACCTCAGGGACTCCACGCGCCTGATGTTGCTCGTACTGTTGGTTTCCGTACCCATGGGTGTGGCGGCTTGGGCGTTTCTCGCTGCGCTGGACGCGGTCACCGCGTTTCGTGAGACGTACGGATGGCCCGTCTTCCTGCTCCTTCCTGTGGTTGGGGTCTTTACGGCCTGGCTCTATCGCGTTTACGGCAAGGACGCTGCGCGCGGCAACAACCTGGTGATTGATTGCGCCGTTACCGGCCGTGACATTCCGCGGCGCATGGCGCCCTTCACGTTTGTGTGCTCGGTGGCCACACATCTCGCAGGCGGCTCGGCAGGGCGCGAAGGTACGGCGGTGCAGATTGGCGGGACTATCGCCGATGCGGTCTCTCGCGCGTTCAAACTCAAGGAGTACGATCACCGCGATCTTATGATGGCGGGCATCTCCGCTGCCTTCGGCGGGGTGTTCGGCACGCCGCTCGCGGGGGCGTTCTTTGGTATGGAGATGTGCTATGTAGGCAAGCTCCATTATGCTGCGGGCATCTACTGCCTTGTTGCCTCCTTTGTGGGAGATACGGTCGCCACCTTGCTTGGCACGCCGCGCGAGGCCTACCTCATCGGCCGCATTCCCGAGATAGCTCCTGCGACCATCGCTCTTGCCGTGGGCGTCGGCATTGCCTTTGGGGTTGCCGCGCGCCTGTTTTCTGGTGCCATACGTCTTGTGCGCCGTTTCTACGCAGCGCATATCACGGGGTACCTTCAGGCGGCGCTTGCGGGTGCGATCGTGTTGCTGGCGACGTATGCGGTGTTTGGTCTTTGGCGCTACGCCGGTCTGTCTTCCTGGCTTGTGGAGGCAGGCTTTGCGGGGGAGACCACGCCTGTGGACGCCGCGTGCAAGCTTGTTATGACCGCGCTCACACTCGGGGCAGGCTTCCAAGGCGGCGAGGTGACGCCCCTCTTTGGCATCGGCGCGGCGCTCGGCGGATGGCTGGGCGGCATTTGCGGGGTCGCCCCGTCCTTTATGGCGGCGCTCGGCATGGTGGGCCTCTTTGGCAGCGCGCTCAACGTGCCCATCACCACCATCATGCTCGGCATCGACCTCTTCGGCGGGCACGCCGCGCCCTACTTTGTCATCGTGTCGTTTGTGGGCTACCTCATCGCCGGGCACCGGGGCGTGTACCCTGCGCAGCGCATCGTCACGCCCAAATGGCGCTCGTTGGGAGAGGACGCGGGCGATACCGTCGAGCAGGTCATCGAGCGGCATCGCGACGGTGTGGTATAGCTTCTCGCATTGTTTTGTACGTTATTCCATGCGGATGAATTCATTGAAGAGGAATGGGTGGCGATAAAGATGAGCGATATGGATATCAACATCGTTATGCCAACTGATGAGGAGATCACCGAAGCAAAGGGACTTCTCGCCTTTATTGCGGAGAGCCCCACGGCCTTCCATGCCGCGGCTTCTGTCTGCAAGCGCCTGGATTCTGTGGGCTTTACCTACCTGCCCGAGGGCGATGCGTGGGCCATGACCCCTGGCGGCAGCTATTACACGCGACGGAACAACTCAAGTGTCATCGCATGGCGTATCGCCGAGAACGCTTTCGCGAGCTCTTCCGAGTTTCATTTCCAGATTGCCGCGGCGCACAGTGATTCGCCCACCTTCCGTCTCAAGTCGTCTGCGGTTGCGGAGGGTGCGGGAGGCGCGCTCTGCCTTGATGTGGAGCCGTACGGTGGAATGATCGACTACACCTGGTTCGACCGTCCGCTCTACATCGCCGGTCGCTTGCTCGTGCGTTCGGGTTCTAGGGTGGAGAGCAAGCTGGTCGAGACGGAAGGGCCCGTCGCCCTCATCCCGAGTCTTGCCGTACATCTCAACCGTGGGGTCAACGACGGCTTCGCGCCGGACCGTGCGCGCGATCTGCGTCCCGTCATCACCGCCGGCGCCCTCGGTGCGGACGGTCTTTTGGATGCGCTCGCCGCATCCGCCGGCGTGTCGGCGCAAGATATCGTTGCGTCAGACCTCTACCTCGTGAACGCCGAAGCGCACCGTATCTGGGGCGCAGGTCAAGAGTTCGTCTCCGCGCCTCGTCTTGACGACCTCATGTGCGCCCATGCTGCACTCGAGGGCTTTCTTGGCGCTTCTGCGCCCTCGTCCATCAACGTCTACGCGCTCTTTGATAACGAGGAGGTCGGCTCCAACACCAAGCAGGGTGCGATGTCCACGCTGCTCAAGGACACGTTGCGGCGCATCACGACCGCTCTCGGCGGCGATGACGAGGCCTATCGCCGCGCCCTGTCACGCTCGATGCTCGTGAGCTGCGATAACGCTCATGCGGTTCATCCCAACCGACCCGACAAGTACGATGAGCTCAACCGTTGTCGTGTTAACGGCGGCATCGTCATCAAAGAGGCCGCGAATCAGCACTACTGCACCGATGCCTTTGGCCGCGCCATCTTCACCGAGGTATGCGAGCGCGCGGAGGTGTCGTACCAGACCTTCGCCAACAGAAGCGACATGGCCGGCGGCTCCACCCTCGGCAACCTCTCCAATATCCAAGCGAGCATGCACGGGGTCGATGTGGGCTGTGCGCAGTGGGCGATGCACTCCGCCTATGAGACCGCTGGCGTGCGCGATGTGGCGCTTGCGCGCCGCGCCCTCGAGGCGTTCTATGCCTTTGACGTGCGTGTTGACGGCGCCGACGGCTTCGAGGTCGTGTAGGGCTGAGCTTAAATGCTCTGAAGCTTGGAGTTGGGTCCAATACTCAGTAGGAGTATGATGGAGCTCGTTGGGGATATGCGGGAGCAGCTGCTCCTGCAGATCAGTTGGGGGAACATAGATGCCTCAGGTGAGCGTGCATACCACGGGCCGTCTTAACAGCCGGTCCGTGCGTGACCATAATCTTTCCCTTGTTCTTCATGAGCTGCACCGCCGTTTCAGCGCTTCGCGGTCGCTCGTCTGCTCGGCAACCGGGCTCACGCCCGGGGCCGTCACGCTGCTTGTGAATGAGCTCATGAAAGCCGGTTTCATCGAGACGAGCGGTATGCTGGAGGCCGAGGGAGGCCGTCGCAAGAAGCAGCTCGTGCTGTCGGGGCGGACCTGCCCGGTCGCGGTTCTTTTGCTCCGGCCCGCTTCGGTGCGGCTCGTGTGCGAGTCTTTCTCCGGCGAGCGCCTGGTAGACGAGGTGCACCGCCGCGACTTCAGGGGCCGTCCGGTGGAGGACTTTGTTTCCTTTGCTGCCGAGCTCATCTACACGTTGGAGCGACGCCTCGCAAAGGAACGAGGGCTTGAACTCAAGGCCGTCGGCGTCGTTTCCCCTATAGCGGTCCTCGCGCATCAAACGGGAACGCTCCCCAACGCCGACTTTGGCTGGCCGATGATGGATATCGGTGCGTCGATTCGCACTGAGGTCCAGCGTCTCGGCGGTGCGTCCACCGTCGTCATGATGAACGATGCCAACTGCGCCGGTTGGGCGGAGTACCGCGCACTGGTGCAGAAAGGTGCAGAGGATCCACATGGCGTCATCTTCATCGACACCGATGACCCGATGGGCGGCTCGTTCATATTCGACGGCAAGGTCTACAACGGGGCGCTCGGCACGGCGATGGGCATCGGCCATATTCAGATCAACGCCGAGGGCGAGCGCTGCGTATGCGGCAAGCGCGGATGCCTTACGCTCTATGCGGGTCGCGACGCGCTGATGCGACGTAGCGGCCTTACTGAGCTTGTCAACACGTCCGGACCTGATACCGCCCTCGCCGAGCTTGAGCGCCGTGCCAAGATGGGGGAGGAGCCTGTGCGCGAGACGCTCGACCGTGCGGTCCGCTACGTGCGTATCGCCATCGAGAACGCCCTTACCCTGCTTGTTGCTGACTGCGTCATCATCGGCGGTTATATGGGGGCACACTTGGATGACATCCTTGCGGTGGACAACGGCTTTACGTCTCTCGGCGTCCCAGGTGTGACAAGCCTGCACGCCGCAGTACTCGGTGACGAGGCCGCGGTCGCAGGAGGGCTCTCGCGCATGCGCGGGGCCGTCATCGACCATGTGGGTGAGATCATACGCGGCGAGTCCCTCGACCCGTCAACGCTGCTCCAGGATACCGTTTAGACGCGTCTTTCTTCGTACAGCGGCTACATGAGCCCGAGGCCTTTGGCGACGATGGTGATGAAGTCCTGCACGTTCGTGACGAGCGTGGTGGCAGAGAGGCTGCCGCGATCGAGGAGTTTATTCACCACGAATTCAGATATGTCAACCGTATAGAGATAGACGGGGCGGACCGTGCCGTCGTCGGTCACCGTGTAGGAGGGTGTCATATTGCCCGCGGCTATGGTATGGAGCATCGTCGCGAGGCAGATGAGGGTGGTTGCCCCGGATACCATCTCGCGCATGGCGCTTTGCGCGTCATACGCGTCGCCTATTACTTCGGGCAGTGGGCCGTCATCGCGGATGGAACCCGTGAGCACGAAGGGGACGCCTCTGCGCACGCAGCTCGCCATGATGCCGTCGGTGATGTCGTTCTCGCGCACGAACGTCTCGATGCCGCCCGCGCGGCGCACGCGGTTGATGACGTCCAGGTGATGGTAGTGCCCGTTTCTAACCGAGTGCTGCGTGTAGATATCTTGACCAAGCGCCGTATGGAAGACGGATGCCTCGAGATCGTGGGTTGCAAGGGCGTTTCCCGCGAGGATGCCGTCGACGTAGCCGTTCTCCACCATGAGCTGCATCGCTCGGCGCGCATCGGCGTCAAAGGAAAAGGCGGGGCCCATAACCCACACGAGCTTGCCATGCTCGCGCTCATGGCGCAGCAGGTCGTAGAGGTGGTCGTAGTCCCGAGCAAAGGATGTTTCACGGCTACGGCCTTGACGGAAGACGAACTTGTCGTCCTCATCGTTAGCGCCGTCAGAGCCCTCGTCAGTACGCGATGGCTCGGAAAAGCCGGTCACATGGACGTAGATGCCGTCCTCGCCGCCTTCGGTGCGGCCGAGCACCACCCGGTCCCCACGTTTTAGGTTGCGGTTTTCCACCACGCGGAGCTCGGGCTCGCCGTTTGCGCTATCGACGACGATGCTCGCGTCCATACGGCTTCGCTTGGCAAGCAGCCACGTGTCCGCCACCTTTACATACTCGGGGTACATCGAGGTGCTGTGGAACCCCTCCGGTGCAACCCCGTCGGCCTCTACGACAGCAACCCGCGCATCGGGTGCGCTTGCAAGAGGCTCTTTGTCGAAGTTGGGGGCGTGGTAGGTGGGGAGAGTGAACATGGAGCACCTCGCAAACAAGAAGGACCGCATGGTATCGCTCGTTCAAGCTTACCATGCGGTCCCGTTCAGACGCGGGGAGTGGCGACTACTCGCCGACCTTGCCTCCGGTGTAGAGCTGCCAGTAGCGGCCGCGCTGCTCCATGAGCTCGTCGTGGTTGCCGCGCTCTATGATGCGCCCCTGCTCCATGACCATGATGCAGTCGGCGTTCTTGACGGTGGAGAGACGGTGCGCGATGACAAATGTCGTTCGTCCCGCCATGAGGGCGTCCATGCCACGTGCCACGATCTCCTCGGTACGCGTGTCGATGGAGCTCGTCGCCTCGTCCAAGATGAGGGCCGGCGGATCGGCGACCGCGGCGCGCGCGATGGCGAGTAGCTGGCACTGGCCCTGGGAAAGCTCGGCGCCGTCGCCGGAGATGGGGGTCTGGTAGCCCTGCGGTAGGCGGCGGATGAAGCCGTCGGCATGCACGAGACGCGCGGCCTCCATGCACTCCTCGTCCGTGGCATCGAGTCGCCCGTAGCGGATGTTGTCCATGACGGTGCCGGTAAACAGATGTGTGTCCTGCAGCACGATGCCGAGCGAGCGGCGCAGGTCGCCCTTACGGATCTTGTTGATGTTGATACCGTCGTAGCGGATCTTGCCGTCCTCGATATCGTAGAAGCGGTTGATGAGGTTGGTGATCGTCGTCTTGCCGGCACCGGTGGAGCCCACGAAGGCGATCTTCTGGCCGGGCTTGGCGAAGAGGGTGATGTCATGGAGCACGGTCTTCTCCGACGTGTAGCCAAAGTCAACGTGGTCCATCACAAGCTCGCCGGCCTGCTTGACGTACTCGACCTCGCCGGTCGAGCGGTGCGGCCACTTCCAGGCCCACGTACCGGTGCGCTCCTCAACCTCTTCGATGGTGCCGTCTTCCATCTCGCGCGCGTTCACCAGCGTGACGTAACCCTCGTCGGCCTCGGGCTCCTCGTCCAGAAGCTCGAATACACGCCGGGCGCCGGCTGCTGCCATGGTGACGAAGCTCATCTGCTGGGAGACCTGCGTGACAGGTTGGGAGAAGTTGCGGTTGAGCGTGATGAAGCTCGCGAGCGCGCCGAGCGTGAGACCCCATCCGCCCGAGAGCGCCATCCAACCACCCACGGCGCTCACGATCACGCACGAGATATTGCCGAGGTTGGCGTTGAGCGGCATGATGAGGTTCGAGATGAGGTTCGCGCGCTTTGAGCTCTCGCGCAGGCGGTCGTTCACGCGGCGGAAGTCGGCGCTCGCGTCGGCCTCGTGGTTGAAGACCTTTACGACCTTCTGGCCGTCCATCATCTCCTCGATGTAGCCGTCCGCCGCACCGAGGTCGGTCTGCTGCTGCGCGAAGAAGGCGCCGGCAAAACCGGAAACGCGGCCCATCACCACGAGCATGATCACGACCATAACGACCGAGATGGCCGTGAGCGGCACCGACAGCGTCACCATGGTGGTGAAGGTCACAACAAGCGTGATGGTGGAGTTTACGAGCTGGGGGAGGGTCTGGCCGTAGAACTGACGGAGCGTGTCGATGTCGTTGGTGTAGACGGACATGATGTCGCCGTGCTGGTGGGTGTCGAAGAAGCGCAGCGGCAAGCCCTCCATGTGCTCGAAGACCTCCTCGCGGAGATTGCGCATGGTGCCCTGGCTGATGGTCACCATGAGGCGGTTGAAGCCCCAAGAGGCGAGCACGCCAATGACGAGGATGACGCCGAGCTTCACGATTTCGGCCGCAAGGCCGGAGAAATCCGTGGAGCCGCTCACCAGCATGGGCTCGATATAGTCGTCGATAAGGATCTGGGTGAAGAGCATCGAGCGGTTGATGGCAAAGGCCGAGAAGGCGATGCACACCACCACGAAGCAGAAAAGCGCCCCATAGTTCTTGAGCATGTAGCGCAAAGCGCGTATGAGCGCATCAAAGGAAAACGTCATCTTGGGTGCGCGGGATTCGTTCTGAGCCATGATGGTTTAAGCCTCCTTTCCTGCGGTAACGTCTTCATCTTGGGCGGCATGGACATCAAAGTCGCCGGTGCCTTCCGCTTGTGACTCAAAGACGCTGCGGTAGATCTCGTTCGTTGCGACGAGCTCGTCATGCGTGCCCACGGCGTTCACGCGGCCGCCGCTCATGACGACGATGCGGTCGGCGTCCTGCACGCTCGAGATGCGCTGGGCGATGATGATCTTGGTGGTGCCGGGGATGTAGGTCTTGAACGCGGTGCGGATGCGCGCGTCGGTGGCGGTGTCCACGGCAGAGGTGGAGTCATCAAGAATCAGCACCTTCGGGCGCTTGAGTAGGGCGCGAGCGATGCAGAGGCGCTGCTTCTGGCCACCCGAGAAGTTCACGCCGCCGCGCTCCACGCGGGCGTTGAGGCCGTCCGCGAGGCGCTCGACAAACTCGTCGGCTCCGGCGGCGCGGCAGGCGTCCATGAGCTCCTCGTCGGTGGCGTTCTCGTTGCCCCACCTGAGGTTCTCGGCGATCGTGCCGGAGAAGAGCACGTTTTTCTGCAGAACGACCGAGACCGCATCGCGGAGCTCGGTAAGGTCGTAGGAGCGCACGTCGACACCGCCGACCTTGACGGAGCCCTCCGTCACGTCGTACAGACGGCTGAGCAGCGACACCAAGCTCGACTTGCCCGAACCCGTGCCACCGATGATGCCGATGGTCTCGCCCGATGCAATGTGCAGGTCGATGTCCTCGAGCACGTTCTCACCGTCGCCGGTGGCATAGGCAAAGCTCACATGGTCAAAGTCAATTTGTCCGTTGGCGACGCTCGCGACAGGCTCGGCAGGGTCGTGGATATCGGGCACCTCGTCAAGCGCCTGCGAGATGCGGCGCGCGCTCGCCATACTCATGGTGATCATAACCGCGATCATCGAGAGCATCATAAGGCTCATGAGCATCTGCGACACATAGGAGAAGGCGCTGGTGAGCTGGCCGGTGGTCATGGTGCCGCCCACCACAAAGTGAGCACCGAGCCACGACACGGCGATGATGCAGCTGTTGATGGCGATCATCATGACCGGGTTGTTGAGCGCGACGATGCCCTCGGCGCGTACGAAGAGGCGATAGAGCTTGTTGGCGGCGGCGCGGAAGCGCTTCTTTTCGTACGCCTCGCGTACAAAGGCCTTGACCACGCGGATGGCGCCGACGTTTTCCTGCACGCTCGCATTGAGGTCATCGTAGGTGTCGAAGACCTTGTTGAAGGTGCGCGTGGCGTTAGAGACGATGAGGGTGAAGGCAATGGCGAGGAAGATCGCCGCGACGATGATGACCGGGGAGAGTTCGGTCGAGATGGAGAGGAACATCACGAGGCTCGATACGAGCATGACCGGCGTGCGCACGGCGATGCGCAGGAGCATGAGCGCGGCGTTCTGGATGTTGGTGACGTCTGTGGTCATGCGCGTCACGAGACCGGCGGTTGAGAACTTGTCGATGTTGCCGAACGAATAGGTCTGCACCTTATCGAAGATGGCCTCACGCAAGCTGCAGGCGTAGCCCGTCGCCGCCGTGGCAGAGAAGTAGCCCGCAAGAAGGCCGAAGCCGAGGCTCAAAAACGCCATGACGAGCATGACGCCTCCGTAGAAGAAGATGGCGTCCATATCGCCCGCCTCGATACCGCGGTCGATGAGGTAGGCGGTGATGAAGGGGATGAATACCTCCATGACCACCTCGCCGACTGTGCCTATGACAGACAGCACGGCGTCGCGCTTGTAGAGCGCAAACGGTGCAAACAGTTTTCGCATGCTACCTCCGTTATCAGTTGCTCGAAATTCATATGCTGGTAGTATGGCCCTGAACAACGATAATCAATTCGTCTATATTTCTATTATTGATAGAACCTGTTTATCAGAGAGAAAGAGTGCTGCTGTGAACACGTTTCAGCTCTCGTGCTTTGTTGAGGTAGCCGCAACGCTCAACTTCTCTAAGGCGGCAAAGAACCTTGGCGTTTCGCAACCGGCAGTGAGCCATCAGATCAAGGCACTTGAGGATGAACTGGGGGCGACCCTTGTCTCACGATCGACGCGCACCGTGTCGCTCACCAATGAGGGGCTGAAATTCCTGAGTTACGCAAACGATATTCTCGACCTCGCAGCGCGTGGGTCGCGCTTGGTCTCCCGTAGCCATGCGTCGGCTACGCGCACCTTGGGCATAGGTGTTCACGGCGGTATCGAGGCAATCGCCTTAGCGCCCGTATTGCGCGGCTTTACCGAGGCGGAACCCGACGTGACGCCCGATGTGCGCGTGGCCCCGCACTCGGCGCTGCTCAACATGCTCGAGAGCGGCACGCTCGATGTGGTGCTCGAGTACCGCGACCCGGCGGGAGCACCGGCCTCTGCCACCGTCTTTAAGCGAATCGCGGAGTCGCCGGCGGCACTCATATGCACGCATACTCATCCGTTTGCCCAGCGTGACAAGATTGACGCTGACGAGATCGGACGTGCAGGACGTATTGCAATCTGCAACCCCCATGCGTCGCTCGCGGCGATCGATACGCTGCAGCGCAAGGTCCTCGGGCACGTGAATCCGGAGGACGTCATCATGTGCTCCGGGGTGGAGCCCGCAGTGGCCCTTGCGGCAGCGGGCGTTGCCGTAGCCGTACTCCCCAACATACCGGACATGTCCGGTCAGGGTATTTGCGCGATTCCGGTAGATGGCATTCCCGGCGTCGTCTTTGGTGTGCGTGTGAGGCGCGGACGATTGGCGCCCGCGCTCGATGCTTTTATTCGCGTGCTTTCTGCCGAGGCGGCGAGCGGCGTTAGCGCTCCATCTTTGTGACGACTTTGATGGAGGGGCCCACCTCTGAGGCAAACGTGTCTGCGTCCTCAAAGCTGCCGACGATGTTGCCAAAGTGCGTGGGTATGGCGGCCTGAGGACGAATGGTGTTCACAAAGGCGGCAGCCTGGTGCGGGTCCATGGTAAATGTGCCGCCGATGGGGATGATGGCGACGTCGCAGCTCACCTGATCGATGTTCTCGTTCTCGTCCGTGTCGCCCGCAACGTAGTAGCGCACGCCGTCGATGGTGACAACGTAGCCGAGCCAGCCGCGCTCCTGCGGATGCTTCTCCAGGCGCGCGGGATCGGTGTTGTAGGAGGGGACGGCGAGAACTGTGGCGCCGTCTATCTCGAGCTCATCTCCCGGGGCGAGGAGGTGCGTCTTTGCCGCGCCGAGGGCGGTGATATCCCCGGCGATCGTGGCGGGGGCGATGACCTCGGTCGTCTCGTTCATGACGCGCTCGGCGTCTTTGGGCGAGAGGTGGTCGTAGTGGGGGTGCGTGATGAAGAGGTAGCGTGCGTCGTGCGCGGCATCGGCGTCCGTGAGGTCGAACGGATCGAAGTAGAGGGCGCCTCCGTTGGGAAGTGCGATGCGGACGGCGCTGTGGGTGATGACGCGGACGTTTTCGAGATTCATGCTCATACGGCTCTCTTTCCTACGAGTTCTTGGCAGATGCTTTGTGTATACCCGGCTACCAGTCATTCATGAGGCCAACGGACAGGTACGCACCCGTCGCGTCGCTCCAATTCTCTTCATCGGAGGTCCAGAAGGCACCGCTTATGTAGGCACCGTCTGAGCTGCCGAGCTCATCGGGGTTCATGATGATCTCCTCATACATAGAACCCGAGAGGAATGCTTGGCGTAGGGGCGCGGGAATCTCTGCGTAGGAGGAAAAGCCGGGGACCTCAAAGGGGATATCGAGGCTCTGCACCACGTCATGCATGCGGTCGAGGTCGTTCTGCGCTTGCTCGAGATTCTCCTCCAAGGTAAGGTCGCGCTGTATATCGAGGTGGTAGTCGACCTCAAACACAACGCCCTCGTTGTCAACGCTCAGACAGACCTCGGAGTTGTTGTCCCAATCGTCGGCGTGCAGTCGGCAGTATACGGTGTAGCTCCTGGCATCGTGGACATCTGCGGCGTCAGCTCCTATTACATAAAAGCCGGACTGCTCAAACGCATCGCTGATGATGCCGATCGTCTCCTGCGCTTTTTCCTGGTCGCTTTGCATGCTTGCAGACCTGCTTGCATACCGCACGCCGTAGGTCGAAATAAGGACGATGCTCAGACAAAGTATGAAGAGAATACGGTCTCGCTTGGCGCGCTTTCTCGATGCGGCGTTTCGAAGATGAGAGAGCGCATCGCCGCCGTGTCGAAAGATCCAGATGAAGCGACACACGAGCACCGTGACAACGAGGATAAGGAGTATCCAGACAATCCAGCCAGGGGTAAACGGTGCGCTCGAATGGAATACGAGGTCGTCGAGCATGTTCAGGAAAAGAAACTCGGCGCTGAGTATCAGGATGACCGCAAATCCAAAGAGGAATTCTCCCAACGCGTTCAGCGTGTCTTGCCGGCGCATCTGGTCGCGCGAGTTATCTGTAGCCATTGACGAACCTCTCCCCGTGGCGACTGTCACGACCATTGTACGGTACTGTCGCGTTTTTAAACGATGCTAATAATTGCGTCTGTTCCACTTGCGTTTCAAACCGCTTATGGAGCTGTTCCCGTGTATTAGGAGCCTATATAATCGTTGCGTTCTGTCACGTAGGAAGGGAAACCGCTGTGGAACTCGTTTTGCTCTATATCGCGGCGAACGTCGCAATCGGTGCCGCCGCGTGCTTCTTTGGCAAGCGCCTGTTCTACATCGTGCTCGGCATCCTTGTGTTTGTGGGTGTCTTCAACGTTGCCCTTACCGCAGGTGACGGCTCTCCCGTCGCGTTCGGTATCGCGGCGGCCCTGGGTGTCGGCGCGGCCCTTCTCTCGCGTTTTGCCTACAAGGCCGGCGTGTTCTTGATCGGCGCCTTCGCCGGCGCGGCGCTCGGTTTCCTCATCTCCATGCTGCTTCCGGGGGAGGCATCGTCCTACCTTCTCGTCATCATGCTTGTCGCAGCCGTGCTCGTAGGGTGTGCCGCGCTGCGCTGGTGCGACCTTTTCATTCGACTCGGCACCGCCTACGCAGGAGCAACCCTTGTGGCCACCAATGGGCTTGCCCTGCTGACCAAGTGGGTCGCGCTCGCTGATATTGCGATGCCCGGTTACCCCGCAGAGACGTTTGAGGAGCTGTCCGCCTACATCTCCGGCCCCTTCTCTGAGGCAAACGCTCAGACGCTCCTTATTGCCACAATCGTTCTTACCATTGCCGGCTTCATCGTCCAGAAGAAAACGGCAAAGGACGCTTAAGGCGGACGCGTATCTACGGTCCGTAGGTAGCGTGCGGCGGGGGAGTCCCGCATACTCTGACGGCAGGGCGGCAACGTGATGTATGCCCTCGGTGAGGGGGCGTTCTCCTGCTGCGGTGTGAATCTGGCTCCTCTTGAGGCGGAAGAGCCCGATGGGGAGCACTGCATCAAGTTTGAGCGCGCGGAGGACGAGTGGTACGTTACCGTCAACCATCCTATGACGAAGGACCACTTCATCACGTTCATCGCCTACGTCGCCCCAGACGGCGTCACGATCAAGAAGCTCTATCCCGAGCAGGAGGCAGGCGTGCGCTTTCGCATAGGGATGTCGGGCGTCATCTATGCTTGCTGCAACCGCCACGGACTCTTTCGCCTGCCCACGCCAAAGCGCGTTTCACGAGCTCATCATATGCGGGCAATCGAGCGATAACAGACCATCTACCTGCGCCTCGCAACCGTGAGGCGCTTTTTGGTTGCCTGAATCTTGCTCATTTGCGTACTGGCGGTTGGTAGAATGGCTATGCACGCCACCCTAGACTTCTTGGTGCCGGCAAGATCGATACGAACATTCGGAGGCGCGGCGGCGCTGCGCCCCGGGCTCGACAGAGAGGCACCGTAATGAGTTTCCGCAACAACCTTCAACACCTGCGCGCTAAGCGCAACATGACCCAAGAGCAGCTCGCCATGCTCTTAGGGGTATCCCGTCAAAGCGTCACGAAGTGGGAGGCGGAGCGGGCGACGCCCGAGCTCGACAAGCTTCTTAAGATGTGTCAGATTTTCGGCTGCACGCTGGATGATTTGGTGACGGGCGACCTTTCTGCCCGCGCCGCCTATTCTGCAGAAAACGGTGAGGGGTCCGTGCCACATGAGGTGCCTCAGATTCCCGCAGGTCCGCCGCAGGATATCTGCGGGTATGAGGAGCACCAGCTCAAACTGGCGTGGAAGGTCCCCACAGGTGTCGCGATAATCCTTTTGGGCATCGCTTTGGGACTGCTCTTCGAGGGCTCGGTCGAGCTCGCCACATGGAACGGTCGCGATGGCCTGTTCGTGATCATCGTGCTTCTGGGCGTCCTCGCCGGGCTTGCCTTCCTTGTTCCGGCAGGGATGGATCATGCGGCGTTCCAGAAGGCCCATCCCTTTGTGGAGGACTTCTACACCGACGAGGATCGCGCAGCCGCCCGCAAGGCGTTTTCGACTTCGCTTATCGCAGGCGTCGCCTTCATTATCGCTGGCATCGGCGCGCTGCTTATGCTCGAGAAGTCAGCTGAGAACTGGGCGCTTTTCTTCCTCATGTTCTTTATCGCTTTGGGCGTGTGGTGGATTATCCGAGGTGGCATGCTGCTCGGTCGCACGAACGTGGCGGAGTACAACAAGAGTGTGGGCGAGGACCTTGAGGTAGAGGAAATCATGAGCCTCAAGGTCGATGAGGAGCGGCGCGCAGCCCTGCTTACGCAGAAGCGCCGCGGTAGCAAGCTCGGGGCGGTCTGCGGTGCCATCATGATTCTGTCTACCATCGTGGGATTGGGACTCTTGTTCGCCCCTGTGCTCACGTCGGCAAATCCGGATGAGTTTGAGCCGTTGGGCACGTCTGCCGCTTGGTTTTGGGTTGCTTGGCCCATTGGCGGCATGCTTTGTGGCATCGTGACGCTTCTCTGGGAGGCGTTCGGACAGAACGAGTAAGTCTCCTTCTTTGATAACGCGGTGCAAGCTTCCTCTTGACGTTACAAAATGTGCAACGTACTATGGCATGTAACAAGAGGAGGATGTATGGCAACACGCGAGATTGATATCACGACCCGTAAACAGCTGGATATCTACATGAACCCCCAGCGGCAGCGCCTTCTGCACGAGATGCAGCTGATCGTGCGTCCTGCGACGTGCAAAGAGCTCGCAGACGCCATGGGCATCTCCGCCTCATCCGTCACGCACCATATGAAAAAGTTGGAAGAGCTAGGGTTGGTCGAGCTCGACCATACCGAGGTTGTGCGCGGCATCAACGCGCGATACTGGCGGGCTGTTCCCGCTCAGGTGAACCTGCTTATGGACGACGGTGACGATCTTAGGGAAGAGAAAGAGCTCGTTGTCGACTATCTGAACCAGCGCGTGTTCGAGGGGCTTCGAGCTTACGTCTCGTCCGGTGCTGCGGCCCGCGATGAGGAGCTCGGGCGGGCGCGCGGTGAGCTGCGGGCGGGCATCATCTACCTTACCGAGGACGATGCCCAGGCATTCCGGCGGATGGTTGACGAGTTCATCGACGCGCACGATGTGCCTGCGGCGGGTGCCGTCCCGTGGGAGGTCAGCATCGGCTGCTATCCGCATCGGAGCGAATCAGCGTAGGTATCGATAGGGAACAGCTGAATAGACTCGTTGCAAGCCTGCTGCTGGAGGGTGGTATCGCTATGTCAAAAACTCGTCAGAAAACACGCGCTACCACCGTGCTTGCTTCGATTCTCCCGGTGAGTCATGCACTCGTGTTTTTGGCCATGTACGTCGCAGGCGGCCTCTCGGTTCCCGTGCTCTCCCTCATGCTGATCGCGCGCGGAGCGACAGTTGAGACGCTGCCGATCTCGATTGGTATAACGCTTGCCGTCACCTGTGCGTTTGAGGTTCCAAGCGGCGTTATATCAGATGTCTTGGGCAGGCGCGCCACCTTTGCAGCATCTATGCTGCTTCATGCAGGAGCGTATCTGTTCCTGCTTATAGGTGGCGGATTTGCGACGGTGTTGGTCTCGAGTGTCTTGCGCGGGCTCGCCCTTGCGGCACGAACGGGTTCGCTTGAGGCGATGGAGATAGATCGCGTTCTGGATTTGAATCATGAGGGAGGCATGCGGCTTGCCGCCCTAGATGGCCTGAATGGGCGCCTTGCGTTGCTGGAGACGGCGGGTACCGCTACAGGCGGATTGCTCGGCGGTGCGCTCGCTGCGTTCGATGGCACCTACGTGCTGCTTATTGTGTCTGTTGTCTTCCTCTCCCTAACGTCTCTGGCGGGAGCCGTGATCGTCTTTCCAAGAGATGTGCGAAGGGCTGGTGCGGGAATGCGAGAGGGTTTGCGCGATGAGCTTGCCGCTATCGCTGCAATGGCGAAGCGCTCCGGCGATGTTCGGCTTGTGCTTGCGCTCTCGGTATCCGCCGGTGTTGCCATGGTGGCTCTCGAGACATATTGGCAGCTCGATCTCTTGGCGCTCATGGGCGGCTCTTGGGAATGGATGTTGGGGGTTGTTAGCTGTCTTGGTATGGCGATGGCTTCGGTGGGCAGTGCCTGCGCTATGCGCTTTGGTGTTCTTGTCGAGGAATTCTTTAGGGGGCAGGGAAGGTGTGTCCTGTACATCGTCCTGCACGCATCGATTCTCGTCGTGCTTGGTGCGCTCGCACTTGCGACATCTGCTGCGATGTTTGTGGGACTTTATTCGCTCATGTACCTTTTGCTCGGTGTCCGCAGCGTTACCGAGCAGACGCTGCTACATAACGCGGTTTCATCACAGGAGCGGGCGGGTATGGCGTCGGTGCAGTCGGTTGCCATTCGAGGCGGCGGCGCGCTCTCGTCCGCTGTAGGAAGCACCCTTGTGCCGTTGGTCGGGTTAAGCGGAGTTTGGATGGCACTCGCCGTCATTGCCGTGGCTCCTATAATTACAACTATGCTGAATCTGCGATATAATTCAGCATAGTTGTCCACCGCTGGGAGGTGTGTCGCCATGGGTCTCGTTGATATCGCTGTAAAAAACAATGGTTATATCTCCGTAGCTCAGGCAACGGCTGCCCATATTCCCCGTAGGTCTCTAACAGAGGCGGTCGAATCAGGGGAGCTCGTCAGGGTTGATCGCGGACTGTATGCTTTGCCCGATACCTGGGAGGACCCTCTATTTATCGCGCAGCACCGATTTAGCAGAGGAACCTTCTCCGATGAAACGGCACTGTACCTACTTGGAATGACAGATCGTGTGCCGCTCTCGCTCACCATGACGTTTCCCCGTTCCTATAACACCAGGCCTGTCAAAGAAGCGGGAATCATCTACCGAACATGCGCTGACGATGTGCTCAGTCTTGGAATATGTGAGCTGCTGACCCCGTATGGCAACACGGTCAGAGGTTATGACCTAGAAAGAACGCTCTGCGATATCGTTCGAGGCCAGAAGGTGGTCGACGTCCAAGTTGTTGTGCCCGCAATGAAGCAATATGCGGCTCTAAGAAACCGTGATCCCATGAAGTTGTTGGAATATGCACGCAAACTCGGCGTCGAATCGAAGATCAGGAGCTATTTGGAGGTGCTTCTGTGAAAACGAAGAACGCGATGCAGCTGAAAGCGCTGATTAACAACAGGGCGCGGGCAGCGGGAATCAACCCCAGGCCCTTATGCAGAACTACCTTATAGAGCGCTTTCTCGAGCGTCTTGCGCAATCAAGGTGGCGCGACGACGTGGTGGTCAAAGGAGGGGTGCTCATCGCATCGCTCGTTGGCGTTGAATCGCGCACCACCATGGATCTTGACACGACAATCAGGGGCTTCACCCTTAGTCATGAAACTGCCCAACAAGTGTTTCAAGAGGTGGCGTCCATTCCATGTGATGACGATTGGACGTTTCTGCTCGATCGTACTGTGGATATTCGGGAAACGGATGATTATCCCGATATCCGCGTTCATCTCAAAGCCGTTTATCCGCCGATGTCGGTGCCGTTTACCATTGATGTGACCACGGGTGACAAGATTACTCCGGCGCCCATCGAGTACGACTATCCCAAGTTGTTTGATGATGGCAGCATCAGGCTGTTCGCCTATCCTTTAGAAACGGTGTTGGCTGAGAAGCTGGAAACGGTGATTTCCCGTTGCGTCACCAATACACGGCCTCGTGACTTCTACGATATTCATGTGCTATGGAGACTTCACGGTGGGGAATGCAGTATGCACACTCTGCGCGCGGCACTGGATGCGACATGCGAGAAAAGGGGTAGTGCGGGGCGCGTGCTTCGCTGGGAGCGCGTGTTTGATGAAGTTGAGAACGATAGCCCGATGCAGTCTCTATGGCAAAAGTGTATTCAAAGAAATGCCTACGCCGCACAGACCAGTCTTCAACAATGTTGCGCCACCGCTCGTGAGGTCATGCTGGCGATGCAGGTGTCGCCAGCATGACCATTTGACGCTCAGCTCGTCATCATTCTCCGGTCATCCACGCGGCGTCGTTGAGCGAATGCCTACAGCTCGCGCTTCTCGTAGAGCTTGAGCGAGACGGCGGCAGAGATCGCCAGCGCCACGGCCGACAGGGCCACGAGAGCCACGCAGCCCACGGCCATGCCAACCGGTGTGTCGAGCGCCTCGAGCGCGGCGGAGACGAGCTCCATGCCCGGGATGCCGCCGTCGAGCATGCCGCTGTTGCCGAGGACGACCACGGGAACCACGAAGAGCAGCACGATCACCGTGGGCAGGATCTGCGTGGCGCGCGTCTGGCCCAGGCGGAAATAGAGCGGCGTCACCACGCTCGCCACGACGGAGCCGATGAGCAGAGTGAAGCAGGTGACGACGGCCATGACGGAGAGCATGTCGGGGTCAAAGGCGAACGCCTCGCCGACCTCGCCGGGCAGGCCCACCGCGCTGACGACGGCCGTTGCCACGAGCGCTGCCACGAGGCCCACGACCATGCCGAGCAGGCCAAACGTCACGATGGCGGCGTAGCGGCCGAGCACGACGTCGCGCCGGGAGAGCGGCAGTGTGAGGCGGAAGAGCTCCCAGTGGTTGAGCTGGTCGTAGGCGGCGAGGCCCATCGCGCTCATCATGAAGAACATGCAGGTGAGCGTGGCCGGCATCGCAAGCGGCGTCTGCATGCCGAGGCCGATGCACAGGCTCACGAGCAGCCCCAGTCCCACGAGCTGCCGTGCGTAGTCGCGAAAGATCGTCATCTCAAGGAGGAATGCGCGCTTCATTATCGGACACCGCCCTTCAGGGTGAGGGTCATGTAGTCGTCTATGGTCATGCGGTCGACCGGGATCTCCGGGAAGCTCTCCGCAAAGGCAAAGCGGTCGGGGACGAGCACGTCGATGCCGTAGTCGTGGCGCAGGTAGCGCAGCTCGGCGTCTGCGACGACGCCCGCGTCCGCGATCTTCTCGAGGTCCGCCACGCGGCAGCGCGCGACGCCCATCTCGTCGGTGATGACGTCCTTGGGCAGGTCAAAGATGATGCGTCCGGCGTCGATGCACACAATGCGGTCCGCGATGCGCTCGAGGTCGCTCGTGATGTGGCTGCTCATGAGGATGGCGCGGCCGGGCTCGGCCACGAAGTCGCGCAGCAGGTCGAGCACCTCGTCGCGCGCCATCGGGTCCAGGCCGGCCGTGGCCTCGTCGAGGATGAGCAGGCGCGCGTCGTGCGCGAGCGCGCAGGCCAGGGAGAGCTTCATGCCCATGCCGCGCGAGAGGCTCTTCACGGTCTTCTTGGCGTCCAGGCCGAACTCGCTGACCAGTCGCTCGAAGCGATGCGCATCCCAGGTGGCGTAGGTGCGCTGGTAGATGCGCCCCACGTCCGCGACCTTGAGGTGTTCCGGCAGCGAGATCGCGTCAAAGACGACCCCGACCTGCTCCTTGGTGGCCGCGCCCGACGCGCGGGAGAGCTCGTCGCTGGGAACGCCGAGTACGCTCGAGGTGCCTCCGTCCACGGGGAAGAGGCCGAGAAGGGCCTTGATGGTGGTGGACTTGCCGGCGCCGTTCTGGCCGATGAAGCCCACGACCTCGCCCTCGTTCACGGTGAGGTCCACGCCCTCCAGCGAGAAGGAGTCGTAGTGCTTGGTGAGCCCGCGTGCCCTAATCATGTGACGTCCTTTCCATGTTACGAAGGGACAGTCCCTTCGTAACATTCAATCCAGTACCAGGGCGAACATCTCGGAGAGTTCGTCGTCCGTGAGGCCGATCGCCCGGCCGCGATCAACGGCCCTGGCGAGAAGCCCCTCGACCTCCCTCATCTGCTCCTCGCGGATGAGCTCGGCGTTTCCGCCGGCGACGTAGGTGCCCTTGCCCTGCACCGTCTCGATCA
>CASELS010000008.1 GCA_949288855.1 uncultured Collinsella sp.
CGAGAACTATTACCAGCTCGGTCATGCACGTCATTACAGTTTCGGATTGAACCATCTCGGGAAAGGCAATGTCCTGTTCTACGACGGGCACTGCGAATCCGGGCGCATGGATTTCGGTTATTTTTCCAAAGGATTCAATCCCGTTTTGAACATGCCGAACCTGCCGCTGGGCAAAAGCTATTGAAAGGGGCATTTTCATCATGCTGAAACAAACGTTTTTTCTCTCGTCATTTCTTCTGCTCGGGCTGTTGAGCGCCTCTCCGGTGGTCCGTCCACTTGCGAACTTCCGGGATGCGCGGCAGTGGGAGCTGAAAAAGCCCGCCGCAATCTCGGCTGAATTTCGTTCCGACGGACTCCTTCAGCTGGAGTGGAAGAAAACCTCTTCCCCATCGACCGTGGAACTTCTTCTGAAGACTCCCGTTCCGGTGGATCCGGAGGCGCAGCGGGCCGGTCTCAAACTCTTTGTCCGCTCTCCGATGGACAGGAACAAGCTCTATCTTCTGTTCATCGACCGGACCGGGACCCGCTTTTCCTATCCCCTTCCGGAACTTGAGAAATGGGCCGTGAACTGGCGATGGATCGACAGTTATCCGTTCGACGCCAACGAGATGGGCCGTATGCACCCCCTGGTCGGCAAAGCGGATCGTGTTGCCGCCGTCGAGGATGGAGATGATGGGCTCCACAAAGTGGGCGTGGATGAAGTTCTCCACAAGCTCGCGGATAACCATAAGGGAGAGCGTGCCGCCCTGCTCCTTCATGCAGCGGTAGACCGTGTTGGTGATCTCCTCCAGGTAGGTGCGCACAGGGGCCGGGTCGATCACAATGACGCGCGGTGTTGAGAACATGTCGTCGTAGATCGAGATGCGCGTGGCAAAGCCCGCCATCTCAGATGAGGCGCCGCCCTCGCTGTCGGCACCGTCGGCTACGCCGGTTATATGCTCGTTGTCAGGCGCCGGGTCGCCCGAGTCAACGAAGGGGTAGAAATCGTCTGCCATGGTCTCTCAATCCTCGCGATAGCTCTGCATAGATAGTAGCTCACACCGCACACTTTCAGAGGTTTCCACAGCTTTTCAAAACTTGTTGAAAAGTGAAGAAAACGACTGAAAAGTTTTGCACACACCTTGCACAACCTGTGGAAAACTCAGAAATCAGCTTGAAAGATTGAGAAAAGTTACCGACACGCCCCGTAAGCTCGCAAAGCGCGCTGTGATGAGTTGTCGATAACCTGCGGAGATTTGTTGACAGCGGATGGATGTATTCCCTACAATCTGAAAGCTCACGTGCATAAACCGCATGACGTGCACCAACCGCAAGTACGCATGCTAGAAACGCAGCAGGAGGATTGTAACCATGAAGCGTACCTACCAGCCCAACAAGCGCAAGCGCGCCAAGACCCACGGCTTCCGCGCCCGTATGGCCACCAAGGGCGGCCGTGCCGTTCTCGCCCGTCGTCGCGCCAAGGGTCGCAAGCGCCTCACCGTCTAACTCGCTCTGTGCCTCCGTATGAAGACCATCAAGTCTCGTTCGGATTTCGAGCGCGTTTATTCTGAGGGAAGGCGCTACAACCATCCCCTGATGCGCATGGTGATAGTTGATTCTGCTAGCGAAGGCGGCCCGGGTAGGGTCGCCTTCGCTGCTCCTAAGCGACTGGGCAACGCGGTGTTTCGCAACCGTTCCAAACGGGTGATGCGCGAGACGGCGCGCGCGGTGGGGCTGCCCGCCGCCGGCAAGGAGGCCATTCTCTTTGCCACCCGCGGCACGGCTACCGCTACGCCAGCGGCGCTCATACAGGCCCTGCAGTCGCTCTGCAACCGGGCAGGAGTCTCCCTCAATGGGTAAGACCTCTTGGTTGCGACGGTGTGCGATAGCGCCCATCCGGTTTTACCAGCGGTTTATCTCTCCGCTGCTGCCGGATGCGTGTATCTACATACCGACGTGCTCCCAATACGCCGTTGAGGCGATCGAGAAGCACGGTGTTATATACGGCATGTTCCTGGCCGCGCGCCGTATCCTGCGGTGCAACCCGCTTCACGCGGGCGGCTATGACCCCGTCCCATAACGGGCCGGGACACGGAGGAAAAACGTTATGTGGGATTGGATCGTCAATATTCTCTTCGAGATCCTGCGCCTCATCCAGAGCTTTGCTATCGACTGGGGCCTCTCGATCGTCATCCTGGTGCTGATCGTGCGTCTTCTTCTGACGCCGCTTATGATCAAGTCCACCAAGTCGACGGCGCGCATGCAGGTTCTCCAGCCCAAGCTGCAGGAGATTCAGGAGCGCTACGCCGATGATCCCCAGCGCATGAACGAGGAGATGCAGAGGTTCTACTCCGAGAACAAGTTCAGCCCGCTCGGCGGCTGCCTGCCCCTCCTTATCCAGATGCCCATCCTGTTCGCGCTGTTCACGCTGCTCTCCAACCTGCCCAACTACTTTGAGGGCAGCTCGTTCTCCTTCTTCAATATCCTGCCCGACCTCACCGCAACCCCCGCGGGTACCATGGCCGAGGGCATTACCGCCGCTCTTCCGTACCTCATCTCGCTCGTGCTCTTTGCGGTGCTGACGCTCATCCCGCAGCTTTACATGTCCCGTAACCAGACGGGTGCCCAGGCGTCCACCATGCGCACCACCTCGGTCGTCATGGCCATCATGATGCTCTTCATCGGTTGGGGCCTTCCCGCCGGTGTTCTTCTGTACTACGACGTTTCGACTGCCTGGCAGGTTATCCAGCAGATCTTCATCACGCAGCGCGTTATGGAGAAGGCCAAGGCCGACGAGGAGGAGCGCCTCGCCAACGCGCCTATTGAGGTCGACGTGGTTCGTCGTGAGCGCAAGGCGCGCCCGCATAAGAAGCACTAACGCGGTATAGTTGTCGACGGCTGCTTCGGCAGCCGTCTCTGTATGATTCTGCTTTTAAGTTAGGTACCTAACTAATAGTGAGGTGCATATGTCTGAGGTAATTGAAGAGATGGACACTGCCCAGTCCGAGGTCACCCCGGATACCGAGGCTGTCGTTGGCCCGTACGCTCAGATCGCTGCCAAGTACAAGGCTGGCGAGGAGCTCTCTGATGAGGAGACGGACACCATCGTAGACGTCGCCATCACCATCCTCCGTGAGGTGCTTGGCTTCTTTGATGCTGCCGACTCCCCCATCGACGAGTATGAGGGAGATGACGGCGAGGTTATTCTTGATGTGACTGCTCCCAACCTGGCTGTTCTTATCGGCCGCCATGGTCGCACCCTGGATTCCTTCCAGACCATGTTCTCTCTCCTAGTGAGTCGCAAGCTCGGCTTCCGGTTCCCCATCGTGGTTGATATCGAGGGTTACAAGAGCCGTCGACACGATAAGATTACCGAGATGGCTGAGCGTGCTGCCGCCCGTGCTATTCGCTCCCATGGTTCTGTTTCCCTACAGCCTATGAACGCCTTCGAGCGCCGTCTAGTTCACCTTGCGCTTCGTGACAACGTCAATGTTGAGACCCATTCCGAGGGCGTCGATCCTGAGCGTCGTGTTGTGATTTCCGCTGTGTAGTCGCCAGCTGTATCCGCTATGCTTAAGGGGTGCTTCGGCACCCCTTCTTTTTTGCCAAGACTTCTTGTTCCATTGGTTTCTGTCAGAGATGAGTGATTATGTCGGAACAATTATCTCGTTCTGCCGAGTCTCAGGTATCTACTGATTCTTTTGATCGCGATGCATTACTTATTGAGCTGAAGTCTCTTACTGAAAGCTTTGGCCTTGCCGTTTCTGATCAGGTCCTTGTTGGGTTTTTGGAACACCTGTATCTGGTCCTTCAAACAAACAAGACCATGAATCTTACGCGCATCCTTGATCTTCACGATGCTCTCATTCTTCATATTCTTGATTCACTTACCTTCCTTCCCTATATACATAAGTCTCCTAATGGCGCTGTTCTTGATATGGGTACCGGTGGTGGATTCCCTGGTATCCCTCTTGCGCTTGCTACAGATCGCTGCTTCACTCTTCTTGATTCGGTTGGTAAAAAGGTCAAAGCTGTCAACTCATTTATTGATGAACTTGATTTGTCACTACGTTGTTCTGCGACTCAGGAACGTGTTGAAAGTTTTGGTGCAAGCCATTCTGCTCGTTTTGCTGTTGTCACCGCTCGTGCAATGGCATCTCTTCCTGTTCTTGTCGAGTATGCTGCACCGATACTAATACCTGGCGGCCATCTGATTGTTAGCAAGGGTAATCCTGAGAATGATGAGATCATTAGTGGTGATACTGCTGCTAAGATCTGTGGTCTATCTCGAATTGAAACGTCGGAGTTTGATTTACCGCGCGGTTTGGGACATAGGACTTTCTTGATATATAAGAAGACCTCCAAACCATCTATTAAGCTACCAAGAGCTGTTGGAGTTGCTCGAAAGACACCACTTGCCTAGATTCCTATTGATATTCTTCCAATTAGGCCTATGTTTCACGTGAAACATAGGCCTAATTCATTTTCTATCTTGTCAGCATGTTTCACGTGAAACATAATGGGGAGACAGAGAAGTTTCAGTGAACGTGTTTCACGTGAAACATGCTCCACAATGCATCAATCGTTCATTAACCGTAAAAGGAGGCATGGTGGGCTTTAGAGACGTTAAGCGCTCGAAAAGTGCAAAGCAAACACGTATTATCGCAATCATCAATCAAAAAGGTGGAGTCGGAAAGTCGACTACAGCGGTAAATCTTGCCGCGGCACTGGGTGAACAGAATAAAAAGGTCCTACTTGTTGATTTTGACCCGCAGGGAAATAGCACGAGCGGCCTTGGAATCGAAAAAGAAGATCTTGAGCAGTGTGTATATGACGCATTGCTGAACGATGTTCCGGTTGAGGAACTCATTCATGACACTGAAACCAAGAAAGTGTTTGTTGTTCCGGCAACAATTCAGCTAGCGGGAGCAGAAATTGAGCTTGTTTCGGCAATGGCTCGCGAAACCAGACTGAAAGAACTGCTTGCACCGGTAAAAGATGAGTTTGATTTCATCTTTATCGACTGTCCGCCCTCACTAGGCTTGCTTACTATCAATGCTCTGGCCGCAGCAGACAGCGTATTGATTCCAATTCAGTGCGAATACTATGCACTTGAGGGTGTAACAAAGCTTCTGGAATCGATGAGAATGGTTAAGTCGCGTATCAACAAAGATCTTGATACGTATGGCGTGCTTATGACCATGTACGATTCGCGTACGTCGCTGTCGAACCAGGTAGTGGATGAAGTTAGAAACTACTTCGGAGACAAGACCTTTAAGACATTGATTCCTCGAACGGTGAAACTCTCAGAAGCTCCTTCATTTGGAATGCCGGTAATAAACTACGCACCAAACAACAAAGGTGCAAAAGCGTATCGTGAGCTTGCGAAAGAGGTGATTCGTCGTGCCTAGTCCTAAGAAGAAGGCTTTGGGACGTGGTCTCAATGCACTGGTCGGTGAAGCACAGTATGAAACGGGAAATTCAGCTGGTGAAACCAAGCTGAAGCTCAGTGAGATCGTTCCAAATCCAAATCAGCCTCGTACTCATTTCAATGAGACAGAGCTTAACGAATTGAGTGAATCAATTCGCGAACACGGGGTTCTTCAGCCTCTCCTGGTTCGTAAACACGGTGCTAAATACGAGATCATCGCAGGAGAGCGTCGTTATCAGGCATCGAAGCTGGCAGACCTTACTGAGGTTCCTGTAATCATTAAGGATGTCAACGACGAGGAGATGCTAGCTCTTGCTCTGATCGAGAATCTTCAACGTTCTGACCTGAATCCGTTGGAGGAAGCCAAGGGTTATCGTCAACTCATTGATGCGAGCGGTATGACGCAGGATGCACTCTCCAAAGCGGTGTCCAAATCGCGCTCAGCTATCACCAACTCACTTCGCCTACTTGATCTTCCCGAGCCTGTTCAGCAAATGATCTTCGATGGGAAGCTTACCGCTGGTCATGCTCGAGCAATTCTTGCGGTGCCGTATGAAGACGCACGCATCAAGCTTGCGGAGCGTGTAGTTGCTGAAGGTTTGTCGGTGCGTGCGACAGAACATCTTGCTCCACTGTTTTCTGTCGGAGATCAGCCAAAAGCCCCGAGACCTGTCACGCCACAGTCCTATAAGAAAGCGGCAAGAGTCCTTCGCCAAGTGTTTAACACCAATGTTCGCGTGAAGAGCACGCGGGGTAAGAACAAGATTGAGATTGAGTTTAAGGACGAGGATGAACTCGCTTCGATTCTTTCTCAGATTGTTGATGGTGGTGAGCAGAATGAATAAGGCTCTTACAGCTGCAGCAGTCGGATTGGGTGCTATCGCTATCGGTTGCGCAATAGGGTACAAGCTTGCGACAGATGAGGACTTGAGGTCCTATATTGTTCGTAATATGCAGGATGCATTCAACATCTCTAAGCGTAAAGTTTCCGGTATGACCGAAGATGTCGCAATGCGTACTGCCAGAATGACGAGGAACCCCAAGATTAATCAAGATTGGGTTGAGAACCAGTGGGGTGCCATCGGATTTTAGGAAGTAGAATATAGTAAGGCACCTAACAAAAATTGCTAGCGCTGCGCGTTTACAGAACCTGTTTCACGTGAAGCGGTAGGAATCTATATGAGAAAAGAGGGCGAGTTGCAACTATGCAACTCGCCCTCAGGCTATATCGGATGAAATACAACCGCTACAGAGTCCTGAGTAAACCAGGAATCCGCAGTTAGACGCATTAGCGTGCGTTAATAATGCGCTGCTTGAGCTGGCCGCAGGCGGCGTCGATGTCGGAGCCGCGTGAGTTGCGGATCGTGGCCTCGATACCTCGTGAGGCGAGCATCTTCTGCAGCTTTTCGACCTTCTCGACGGGGGAGGGGCGGAAGGGGCTGTCGGGGATGTAGTTCAGCTGGATGAGGTTCACGTGGCAAAGAGTGCCCTCGCAGAAGTCGCAAAGAGTGAGCATCTCAGGGTTGGTGTCGTTCACACCGTCGATCATCGCGTACTCGTACGTGGGGCGGCGACCGGTCTTCTCGACATAATCCTGCAGCGCCTCATGCAGGCGCAAAAGCGTGTACTTCTTTACACCGGGCATGAGCTGGTTGCGCGTGCCCTGGACGGCGGAATGGAGCGAGATGGCAAGGGTGAACTGCTCAGGGAGCTTGGCGAACTCGCGAATACCGGGGATAACGCCGCAGGTAGAGACCGTAAGGTGACGAGCGCCGATGTTGAGGCCGTCGGGGCTGTTGAGCATGCGCAGAGCCTCGACCACGGCGTCGTAGTTGGCAAAGGGCTCGCCCTGGCCCATAAAGACCACACTGGTGACGCGCTCGCCAAAATCGCGCTGCACGTGCAGGACCTGGTCCACAATCTCTTGCGCGGTAAGGGAGCGCGTAAGGCCGGCGAGGCCGGTGGCGCAAAACGCGCAGCGCATACCGCAGCCCGCCTGGGAGGAAACGCAAACGGCGAGCTTGCCGCGCGAGGGCATGCCGACGGTCTCCACCGCTACGCCGTCGGAGAACTGCAGCAGGTACTTGCGCGAACCGTCGCGCGAGACCTGCTTGGTGACCTCAACCGGCGTATTGAAGGAGAAGCGCTCGGCAAGCTGCGCGCGCAGAGCTTTGGGCAGGTTGGTCATCTCGTCAAACGAGGCCGCCTGCTTCTCGCCAAGCCACTCGATAAGCTGCTTAGCGCGAAACGCCGGCTGGCCAAGTTCCTCGACAAGGGCACGAATCTCGTCCTGGGTGAGCGAGCGGATATCGCGCAAGGGCGTGGTGGGTTCCATTGCATGCCTTTCTGTAGCCGGCGTACGTGGCAGATGTGACAATTTGGGTGTTCGCACCGTCGCGCGGCCACGGTGCAACTTATAGAATAGGATAGCGTGAGTGAGAGTGAGCACCGAAAGCGATGCAAAAACATCGCGAAGGGAGCGGTCGATATGGCTGATAAGACGCGGAGCGCTATGCGCATCGCCGTGCTGGCGGGCGGCATTTCTGACGAGCGCGAGATTTCGCGCAATTCGGGCAAGAACGTTTGCGCGGCGCTCGTTGAGGCGGGTTTTGGCACGGTTGAGATGCTCGACCCGGCCGACGACGGCTTTATTGACCAGCTGCGCGGCGGCTCGTTTGACGTGGCTTTTATTGCCATGCACGGCAAGGGCGGCGAGGACGGTCAGATCCAGAGCGTGCTCGAGTACTGCCATATCCCCTACACGGGCTCCGGCGTGATCGCGAGCGCCTGTGCGGCCGACAAGGCGGTCTCTAAGGCGCTGTACGAGCGCGCGGGCATTCCCGTGGCGCGCGACTGCGTGGTTGAGGCGGGCTCTGTGGTGGACCCGGCTGCCGTGGTGGCAGATTTGGGCGAGGAGCTCTTTGTTAAGCCCGCGGTGAACGGCTCGAGCTACGGCGTATCCTTTGTGCACGGTGCAGACGAGCTTTTGCCCGCTATCGAGCGTGCTGCCGAGCATGGCGGCAAGGTGCTTGTGGAGCAGCGCCTCGTGGGTACCGAGATTACGGTGGGCGTCTACGACGCGCCCGACTGGCTGCGCGCCCTGCCTGTGGTGGAGATTCGCAAGCAGGAGAACGCCGAGTTCTACGACCTCAACGTCAAGTACATTGACCCCTCGCAGGTGCATCGCATCCCCGCGCAGATTGCGCCCGAGGACTACGCCCGTGCCCAGGAGCTTGCCTGCCGTGCGCACGAGGCCCTCGGCTGCACCGGCTTCTCGCGCAGCGACTTTATCGTGACCGAGAACGGCCCGGTCATCCTCGAGACCAACACCATCCCCGGCATGACCGACACCTCGCTCTACCCGGACGAGGTGCGCCACGCCGGCATGGCCTTTAGCGACGTGTGCGCCCGCCTGGTGGAGCTTGCCCTCGACGGTGCCCTCGCCCATCACCTGGACGACGCAGAGGTACCCGCCGACCTTGCCGAGAGCATGTATCCGCAGCTCTGGGGGCAGAAGTGACGGTTTTTCCGAGCGGCGCCTCGCCGGACGAGGTGCTGCTGCCGGGGACGCCGGCGTTTGTGACCGAGTCGTACGTGACGCTTGCCGAGCGGGCACGCACGCGCGACTTTGGCCTTTTGGGCGACGACGTCATCATCCTCGATACGGAGACGACGGGTCTCTCGTCGCAGGAAAACGAGCTGATTGAAATCTCGGCCGCGCGCCTGGTGGGCGGCGCGGTGGCCGAGCGCTTTGACACGTTTGTGCACCCCACGGGCCCCATCCCGCCCGAGATTATGCAGCTCACGGGTATCACCAACGCAGATGTGGCACACGCGCCCACCGCGCCTGAGGCGGTGGCGGCGCTCGCCGCGTTTGTGGGTGGGAGCCCCGTGGTGGCGCATAACGCGAGCTTTGACCGGGCGTTTATTGAGCGCGTGCCGGGCGGGGCCGAGGTGAGCGAGCTCTGGATCGACTCTCTTGCCCTCTCGCGCGTGGCGCTGCCGCGCCTGGCCTCGCATAAGCTTGCAACTATGGCCGAGCTGTTTGGCTGCGCAAGCGTCTCCCATCGCGCGTGCGACGACGTCGATGCCCTGGCAGGTGTATGGCCCATCCTTCTGACCGCGCTTACCGACCTGCCCGAGGGCCTTGTGCGCGCGTTTGCGGACATGCACCCCGATGTTGCCTGGCCCTACCGCCCCATCTTCTCCTACCTCGCGCAGGAGGCCGTCGCAGACGCGCCGTTTTCGCTTATGGAGGCGCGCGCCCGCGTGCTGGAGGCGGACCCGGCGCCCCAGCATGTCGATATGGACGAGCTGCCGGCGCTTTCGGTCCCCACGCGCGAAGAGATTGAGCACGCCTTTGCCCCGGGCGGCTTGGTCGCGGCGATGTACCCCGAGTACGAGCCGCGCCCCGAGCAGGTTGCCATGGCGCTTGAGGTGCGCGACGCCCTCGCCACCTCGTCCCATCGTGTGATCGAGGCGGGTACGGGCGTGGGCAAGTCCGTTGGCTACCTGGTCCCGCTTGCGCTCACGGCTAAGCGCAACAACATCACCGTGGGTGTTGCCACCAAATCGAACAACCTTGCCGACCAGCTCATGTTCCACGAGCTGCCGCGCTTGGCGCGCGAGCTTGACGACGGCCTTTCCTACACGGCTCTCAAGGGGTACGACCACTACCCCTGCCTGCGCAAGCTCGAGCGCTTGCGCCGCAGCACCGCCGCCATCAAGACCAACCGCGACCCGGCGGACACGCTTACCGCCATCGCGGTCATCTACGCCTACACGTGCCAGTCGCCCGAGGGCGACCTCGATGCACTCGGTATCCGCTGGCGGAGCGTCGACCGCTCGAGCCTTACCACCGGCTCGCGCGAGTGCGCGCGCCGGCTCTGCCCGTTCTTCCCGGACAAGTGCCTGGTCCACGGTGCCCGCCGTCGTGCGGCACGAGCAGACGTGGTGGTGACCAACCACTCGCTCCTGTTCCGCAACGTTCAGGCAGACGGCAAAATATTGCCGCCTATCCGCATTTGGGCGGTGGACGAGGCCCATGGTATCGAGGCAGAGGCCCGCCGCCAGTGGGCAATCGAGGTCTCTGCCGAGGAGGTCCGGACGCTGTTTGAGCGCCTCGGTAACGACAAGGGCGGCGCCCTTGGCCGCGTGTTTGCCGATGTGGCCTCCTCAGACGCGTCGACGCTCTTTATGGGGCTGCTCGCCAAGGCGAATGCCTCGGTGGCGCGCGCGTCGCTCGTCACCGCGGACGTGTTTGACCGGGCCCGCGACCTCGCCCGCGCCTCGCGCGAGTACGGCTACGACAGCGCCAACGTTTGGGTGAGCCCCGAGCTGCGCTCTACCAACGAGTGGACGGAGCTCGCACTTGCCGGTCGTGTGGCGGCCGAGGCCCTCGACGAGGCCGATAAGAACCTCAAGGCAGCGGTCGAGGCACTGGGCGCAGAGCGCCCCGAGTGGGTAGTCGACTTGGCGGACATCGAGCGGCGCCTTGCCGAGGCGCTCGCCGGCCTCAAGCTCATCCTCGACGGGGAGGACGAGCACTACGTCTACTCGGTCCGCGTGAACCAGCGCATGCGCGCGGGTGGCGAGGTCCTCTGTGCCGAGCGCATCGACATCGGCGAGGTGTTTGCCGAGCGCTGGTACCCCGAGATGCGCAGCCTCATCTTCACCTCGGCCACGCTTTCGGTCTCGGACGACTTCAGCCACTTCAACCGCGCCGTGGGGCTCGACGCGCTTGAGCCCGGTGCCTCGCGCGCGCTCCATCTGGACTCGAGCTACGACTTTGACCGCAACATGGCCGTGGTGGTGGCGGGCGACCTGCCCGACCCGCGCAACCGCGACGCCTACCTGCGCGCCCTCGAGCGCCTGCTGGTGGACGTCCACCGTGCCATGGGCGGCTCGGTGCTCACGCTCTTTACCAATCGCCGCGACATGGAGGAGCTCTACGAGCGCGTGGAGCCGGCGCTCGCGCGCGAGGGGCTCGAGCTCGCCTGCCAGACGCGCCAAGCGTCCGCGCGGCAGCTCCGCGACCACTTCATCTCAGAGAAGGGCTCGTCGCTCTTTGCGCTCAAGGCGTTTTGGGAGGGGTTTGACGCAAGTGGCGAGACCCTGCGCTGCGTGGTGATCCCCAAGCTGCCCTTTGCCCGTCCTACCGATCCGCTCTCCTGCGAGCGTGATTTGCGCGAGAAGGGCGCATGGAGCCGCTACGTGCTGCCTGAGGCCGTGCTGGAGCTCAAGCAGGCTGCAGGCCGCCTCATCCGCTCCTCGTCCGATACGGGCGTGCTCGTGCTGGCAGATTCGCGCCTGGTGAGCAAAGGCTACGGCAAAAAGTTCCTCAACTCGCTCCCCACGGGCGGCTATCAGCGCATCGAGGCAGCGCAGGTGGGCCGTTACTTGGAGCTCTGGCGCCGCAGCCACGAGTAGAAGCGGCTTTGCAAGAGCCTCGATCACAAGAGCTCCGCCGTAATCGCCATCCACCCTTCCCTCGGCATGTTGCAGAATATATAGTTTGTTATATATTCTGCAACATGGAAGAGATGGTGCTGGTATGAGGCGCTTTGAAGTCATAGATGGTGAGAAGCCGGGTGCCGTGCCGTGCGGCATCCTATGTTTTGATGAGGCCACACGGAAGTTCTCCTTTGAAGTGGCCGAGGGAGCCGGTCCGCGGGACGTTCCTGCGATGTTTGCGCTTGCGGTGGAGCGCTGCGAGCATCAGGTGCCCCCACGCTTGGTGCAGGCATGGGTTGAGGAACGTATCGCTCCGGTGAGCAGGCAAAACATAGGAGAGATACTCCGGGCGCATGGGCTGGAGGAATACGACCCGGCGGTACTGTTGATGAGCAACCGGGGCAGAAGCACCCAGGACAGCTTCTTTCTGCGTGAGATAGGCGACGCGTTTACGGGGGCGCGCAGGTTGGGGAGGAGCGTGCGCGCCGCGCGCCTACGCGCTGGGCTCACGCAAGAAGAGCTCGCCCGCCGCGCAGGGATGTCTCAGGAAGCGCTGAGTCTGCTTGAGCGCGGGGGCGGAAACCCCACGATGAAGACGCTGGAGCGCATCGCGCGGGCTTTGGATTGCTCGCTCGAGATCACCTTTGGCGAGCCTTCTGCCTCAGGTGTGGCGATCGAGTACGACGACCGCTCGGGTGAGCGGTCGGATGGTCGGCCGTAGGCCTTCGAACGCCAGCATACAGTTTTGCGCACGGGTGTTCTCTTGACAGTTGAAACGTGCGAGAAATCCACAGGTGAAACGCGGTGGTTCTTCGTTTTAAACCACCGCGTGGTCGGAAAACACTCAGATGCGGTTACCTGCAGAGTGTTTACAAACCCACCCAACCACCTGCGGATTGTATAAAAAACAGGGCTTTTACCTGCGGTTTCACAAAATGTACAAATTACGGGCGATAAAGATGCGGTAAAGAACCGGGTCATTTGGCATACCCGCAGGTAGAGCGCTTGCCGGTGGAAAACTCGCCTCAACCGACGTGCAAAAATGTGGAAAACGTTGAAAAGCACCGTTTGCGCAGAGTTTCACCGACGAAGTTATCCCCCGCCTCGGTGGAAATAAAAAAGCGTCCCAAAAGCCCAGTTCTGAGGCTTGAAGAGGCCTCGAGTAGCGTAGTATGGGTGCTCCCAACGCCTAAGAGATGACCTCGCCCGGCGGCCGCTGCGGCGCCGCGCGGGGGTGCGATATGAGAGGAGACCCATGCCCGACGACTACGGATACGACGGCTACGAGCTCGCGCCCGCCGACCGCGGCGCGCGCCAGGGGCTCCCCAACAACGTTGAGGCCGAGGCGACGGTGCTCGCCGCCATGCTGCTCTCGACCGAGGTGGTGCCCGACGCCATCTCGCAGCTGCGCCCCGAGGACTTCTATCGTCCCGCTCACCGCACGCTCTTCCAGGCGCTCATCGAGATGAACGAGCGGAGCATCCCCATCGACTCCATCTCGGTCATCGACTACCTCACCTCCGTCGACAAGCTCTCCGCCGTGGGCGGGGAGGCCTACATCCTCGAGCTTGTGGGCAACACGCTCTCGCTCGTCAACTGGCAGCACCACGCTGGCATCGTGCGGCGCGACTCGATGCTCCGTGAGATCATCGGCGCTACCAACCAGATCAACGCGCTTGCCTACGACGCGCCGCTCGACACCAAAGAGGTTGTTGAGCGCGCCGAGAGCATGCTGCTCTCGGTCACCGAGCGCGAGGTCTCGACCGCGTACCGCTCGCTCACCGAGTTCATGATCGAGGCGTACAACGAGGCGGCCGAGGTCTGCGCCGCAGGCGGACAGGCGCACGGCGTGCCCACCGGCTTCCCGAGCCTCGACAGGCTGCTTCTGGGCTTCCGCGAGGGTCAGCTCATCATCGTGGGTGCGCGCCCCGCCGTGGGTAAGACGTCGTTCGCCCTCAACCTCGCTCTGAACGCGGCGGCGGCCGGCTTCACGGTTGGTTTCTTCTCGCTCGAGATGAGCGGTAAGGAAATTGCCCAGCGCCTCATCTGCGCCCACGCGATGCTTTCCATCTCGGACTTCCGCACGGGTCGCATCACGCCCGAGCAGTGGGCGAGCATCAACGAGGCCACGCAGGAGCTCTCCAAGCTCGACATCCTGATTGACGATACGCCGGGCACCACGGTGACCGAGATTCGCGCCAAGGCGCGCCGCATGCTGCACAACAAGGAGAGGGCCATCGTGCTTATCGACTACCTGCAGCTGGTGAGCCCGCCGCCGGGGCGCCGCGCAGAGAGCCGTACCGTTGAGGTGTCCGAGATGAGCCGTGGCCTCAAGATTATGGCCAAGGACCTCGAGATTCCCGTTATCGCCCTCTCGCAGCTCAGCCGTGCGGTGGAGAGCCGTACCGGCAAGCGCCCGCAGCTCTCCGACCTGCGCGAGTCCGGCTCGATCGAGCAGGACGCCGACATCGTTATGTTCCTCGACCGCGCCGCGGACGAGACGGAGGCCTCGCGCGACGACCGTCCGGATCTGGGCGTCACGCGCGTCATCGTTGCAAAGAACCGTTCAGGCCCCATCGGCGACGTGGATCTGGCGTTCGTGCCCGCCTCGACCAAGTTCTACGAGCTCGACGCCGTGCACGACGAGGGGTAGCGCGACACGCTCAAGTCGTTTATGAGCGTTAATTGCGTGCTTTCGCGATGACACCGCTTAGGGTTCGTTGAAAACGAGAGCGTTTGGGCAGGAAAGCGCTTTATTTTGGTAAAGCGCTTTTTGCGAGCCGGTGCGTTTACGCTCATAAACGACTTGAGCTATGCTCCGCCGCCATCCATCGGTCCTTTTCGTTGCAACGGACATACAACGAAAACGCTTTCGTTGCATTTGCGAGTGAGTCGAAAAGCCTTTCGTTTCATAATCGATGCAACGAAAATCGCCCGCCCCCGTCTACCGGTTGAAACGGCGCGAATACCGTGCGCGATGTGTGGCGAAGGTAGCCCGCGGCTATAATAGAGAGGTTGTTTAGTTTTTGTCCGGGCTGCGGCTGCGTGGCACGGGCGCTAGGTGAGGAGACACCATGTCGTCGACCGTGTTAGTCGGAACCCAGTGGGGCGATGAGGGTAAGGGCAAGATCTGTGACCTTATCGCTGGCGACTTTGATTGCGTCGTGCGTTTCCAGGGCGGCAACAACGCCGGGCACACCATCGTGGTGGGCGACAAGAAATACGGCCTGCACCAGGTCCCGTCGGGCATTATGTATCCCGAGTGCATCTCGGTCATCGGCAACGGCTGCGTGGTAAACCCCGTCGTGCTGCTCGAGGAGATCGATATGTTCGAGCACGACGGCATCTCCACCGCCAACCTCAAGGTCTCGGGCAACGCGCACGTCATCATGCCGTACCACATCGACCTCGACGGCGCCTTTGAGGAGCTCCTGGGCAGCCATAACATCGGCACCACCAAGCGCGGCATTGGCCCGTGCTACCAAGACAAGATGGCGCGCATTGGCATCCGCATGCAGGACCTGCTTGACGAGGGCGTCTTCCGCGAGAAGGTCTCCCGCGCGCTCGACCGCGTGAACCCGCAGCTCGAGCTCATCTTCCACCAGCCTACCTACACGGTTGACCAGATCTGCGAGACGTATCTCCCCATGGCCGAGCGCCTGCGCCCCTACATCAACGAGACGGGCCTGCTTTTGGGTGAGCTTATCGACGCGGGCAAGAAGATTCTCTTTGAGGGCGCTCAGGCGACGCTGCTTGACATTGACCACGGCACGTACCCGTACGTGACGAGCTCCAACTGCACTGCCGGCGGCTCTGTGACGGGCTCCGGCGTGGGCATGAAGAACATCGACCGCGTGCTGGGCATCATGAAGGCCTACATCACGCGCGTGGGCTCGGGCCCCATGCCGACCGAGCTCTCCTACGAAACGCCCGAGGGCCACACCCTTACCGAGCAGGGCTACGAGTACGGCGTGACCACCGGCCGCCGCCGCCGTTGCGGCTGGTTTGACGGCGTGATTGCCAATTACGCGGCCCGCGTGAACGGTCTTACGGACATTGCGCTCACCAAGCTCGACGTGCTTTCTGAGTTCGATACCATCAAGGTCTGCGTGGCCTACGAGTGCGACGGCGTGCGCTACACCACCGTCCCCGAGCACGAGAGCGCCTTTGCCGCCGCCAAGCCCGTCTACGAGGAGCTTCCCGGTTGGCGCGGGGTGGACATCTCGGGCTGTCGCAGCTTTGATGAGCTGCCCGAGGCGGCGCAGAACTACGTGCACCGCATCGAGGAGATTGCCCACACCAAGGTCTCGTTTGTGTCGGTCGGTCCCGACCGCGACCAGACGATCGAGTGCGGCTGGGAGCACTAAGGGCCTTGCGGCCGCCCGCGCGGACGGTGAAAACGCATGCGCAAACAACCCAGCTTACAGACGCATGAGCGGCGCAAAATCGCCGGTGAACGGTCGTTTTTGCGCCGCTTAGACACTTCGCGCCCAAAGACTAACAACTTGCCGAAAATCGTCAACGACGGCCGTTCCAGCCGTGGGTTGGGGTACGCTTGATACCGTGCGTGCGAGGCGCAAATCGCCCGCATCCCTTATGACATGGAAGGAACCCCGATGAACCAGTTCGCCGTCGTTACCGATAGTGCCGCCGATATCCCGCTAGCTCTGACCGAGAAACTCGGCATCCACGTGGTGCCCCTGCACGTGGTTATTGCGGGGACGGACTATCGCGACGGGGTGGATATCACCACGCCCGAGCTGCTGCGTAAGATGGACGGTGCCGAGGCACTGCCCGTGACCTCGCAGCCCACGCCGGCGTATTTGCTCGAGGTTTACAAGGCGCTTTTTGAGCAGGGCTACACGCAGATTCTCTCCATCCACCTCGCCCGTGCGCTCTCCGCAACCATCGAGAGCGCCCGCGCCATCGCCGGCCAGGTGCCCGATGGCCTGCGCCTTGAGGTAGTCGATAGCTGCACCGCCACGGTTGCCGAGGGCGCTATGGCCATGGAGGCGGCCGTTATTGCCAACCGCGGCGGCTCGCTCGACGAGGCGCTCGAGCGCGTGCGCGCCATCCAGCAGAGCTACCACATCTACTTCTCGCCCGATACGCTGGAGAACCTGGTCAAGGGCGGCCGCGCCACCAAGGCGCAGGGCTTTGCGACTACGCTCCTCAACATCAAGCTCGTGATTGGGCTTTTGGAGGACGGCTCCATTGAGGTGGAGAAGAAGGCCAAGGGCGCCAAGGGTGCCATCTCCTTTATGGCTAAGCAGGTCGCCTCAGACGCCGCCGCGCACGGCGAGCTTATCTACTACGTGCTTCACACCGACCAGCGCGAGCGCGCCTACAAAATAGCCGAGCAGCTCAAAGAGGCAGGCGCCCCGGTGCGCGAGCTTACCGAGTCCACCATTGGCCCGGTTATTGCCACGCACGTGGGCAAGGGCGCCATTGGCATCTTTACCATGCCCGCGGCGCTGCACGCACCCGAGCTGGACGCCATCGCGACCTACCTCACGCCCACGTTTTAGCGTGTAGTGCCCCATTGTGGGCGCAACCAAACCGCCCGGCTGGTAGAGTATAGAGTGGCAACAAAACACGCCGAGGCCGCGCCCCGTGAGGCGCGAGCCCTGTGACCGCGCTTTCAAAAAAAGCCGGGTCGGGAGGAGCTGGTCTTGTGGAGAACACCATCAACATCCTGCTTTTGGGCAGCGGCGGCCGCGAGCACGCGCTGGCGGTAAAGCTGGCCGAGAGCCCGCGTTGCGGCGAGCTCTTCATTGCGCCGGGCAACGGCGGCACGCTCGAGGTGGGCGAGAACGTTGCGCTTGACGAGAACGATCCGGCTGCGGTGGCCGAGTTTGCGCGTGAGACCAACTGCGGACTCGTGGTCATTGGCCCCGAGGCACCGCTGGTGGCGGGCGTGGCCGACGCCGTGCGCGCCGCGGGCATCCCGTGCTTTGGCCCGGGTGAGGCGGGTGCGCAGATGGAGGGCTCCAAGAAGTTCTCCAAGGAGCTCATGGTCCGCGCGAACATTCCCACGGCCGCCTACGGCGACTTTACGGACGAGGAGTCCGCGCTTGCCTACGTGCGCGAGCAGGGCGCACCTTTGGTAGTAAAGGCCGATGGCCTTGCCGCGGGCAAGGGCGTTGTAGTGGCCGCTACGCTTGAAGAGGCCGAGGAGGCCGTGCGCGCCTGCTTTAGCGGCGCCTTTGGCGACGCCGGCCAGACCGTGGTGGTGGAGGAGTGCCTCACCGGCCCGGAGTGCTCGCTTCTGGCGTTTACCGACGGCAAGACCGTCCGTCCGATGGCTACCTCGCAGGACCACAAGCGCGCCCTCGAGGGCGACCGCGGCCCCAACACCGGTGGTATGGGCGTCTACAGCCCGGTGCCCATTGTGACCGAGGCCGAGCACGCCGAGATGGAGCGCATTATGGAGGCCACCGTGGCCGAGCTTGCGGCCGAGGGCATCGACTACCGCGGCTGCCTCTACGGCGGCTTCATGCTTACGCCCGAGGGCCCCAAGGTGCTCGAGTTCAACGCGCGTTTTGGCGACCCCGAGACGCAGGTGATTCTGCCGCGCCTGGAGAACGACCTTGTTGAGGTCATGCTCGCGTGCGCCAACCAGACGCTCGACCAGATCGAGCTCAGCTGGCGCCCGGAGTGGGCGGTGAGCGTGGTCCTCACGAGCGCGGGCTATCCCGGCAGCTACGAGAAGGGCAAGGTCATCACCGGTATTGAGGACGCCGCCGCCATGGAGGGCGTGACCGTCTACCATGCAGGCACTGCCGTGAACGAGGCGGGCGAGCTTGTGACCGCGGGCGGACGCGTGCTCGACATCACCGCTCTTGGCGAAACCTTTGAGGCCGCGCGCGACCTGGCCTACGCTGCCTGCGAGAAGATTGACTTCGAGGGCAAGACCCTCCGCCACGACATTGGCCTGCGCGCCCTCAAGGGCCGCGAGGCTTGGGACTAGACGCACGCCGGGACCAGCCGAGCGCTGGCGTCGAGGGTCGTGCTCGAGGGCTGACTCGCACCGCTGCTAAGCGCATGCGTCGCAACAAATAGCTTTGCACCGCGAAGGGGTGCCGTGAGAACAACCACGGCGTCCCTTCGCCATGAGTGTTGCCATTAGAGTGGCGGATGGAGAAGAGCACGCGCAATAGACCACAATGAGATTAAACAACACCAAAGTTTGCCTCATATAAGTTGAGGTTAAGAGTGAGGCTAAGGTGAGGTTAATAGAGAAATTGCAGGTAAACGCATAAACCTCATTAACCTCACAGTGAGGTTAAGGGTGAGGTTAATGAGGCTAATTGGGTCGACAACGAACATGGAATGTCGAGGCGTGAAAGGTGAGCGAAGAGCAGAATCCTTAGCTTTATGAATCGGCACAGTCTCCCCATACACAACCATTCCGTCCATTGAGCGAGTAACCGTTCAGAGCAACAGCTCTTACACCATCTTTTATTTGCTCCGTATTTGCTTGCTATTTGCTCGGCAGCGCAGGAGGGCCGCGGTCGGCGGTGTGCTTATATATAGTGCAGAGGTCCCTCCGCGGTGAAACACTTCTAACAGCACGATGCAGAAGGTGCTGAAGCCGTCCGCCGCCACGCCCGCCCGCGCGACCAGCGCCACGGCTCGTGTGCGATAGACCCTGCTCCAACTCAAGGTATGAACGGGCGCAAATACGGCATGAACGGCATCTTGTGCGCGTGAAGCGCGAAATCCACTAGATATTGAGCCTACGCCCGTCGTTTATTTTGTTTTCTTAAAACAGACTTAATTACCTGTCAAAACACTTGCCATTGACCGAGGTACATGTGAGGGGGGAGGTACAAAAACAGGGTAAACTATAGTTGTCATGCGACCCTAAAATGGTTTCTATCTATCGCTATACCGTGGCGATAACTGTGCGCAAACGGACTAGATATACAGGCGCACGTTGGGAGAAGAGGATAGGTGTCGCTCATGTACGTTGGGGAGAAACCGCGCAAGGGTCTCAGCAAATTTGTTGCTGTGCTGACTGCCCTCGCGATCGCTTCGGCCTCGCTGCTCGCCGTTCCGGCGTATGCTGCCGAGAGTGGGGCAGAGAACCAAAACCCCGTAATGGAGTTCTTCGGCAACGTTGTCGACGGTGCTGCCCAGCTGTTTGGTTTGGGCGACGATGGCATCGAGACGTATGCCGTCACTGATACCAAGGTAACGGCGGCCGACCCTGATACCACCAATATGTGGTCGAATATTGTCGCGAGCTCCACGAGCACGCAGAACATCGGTCGCATCTGGACCGATAAGAGCGTGTTCGATCACGATTACACCTTCAGCGGCTCTCTTGGCGGTCAGACCATCAGCAAGGGTGATGACTCCGACTTCTTGGTGAGCCTCTCAGCACTCTCCTCTACTTCTAACCTGAAGACGATGGTTAAGACGAGCGTGCCGCTTGATATCGTTCTTGTTCTTGACACGTCGGGTTCTATGGCTGGCCAAAAGCTGACGTCGCTTAAAAATGCGGCTAATAACTTCATTGACGCAACGGTAGATGCAAATGAGGGTCTCGACCAATCGGACCAGAGCCGTATTTCTATCGTAACGTTTGCAAGCGGTTCCAATGTCCGCCAACAGTTGAATTACGTGACTGATCAGAATGTGCAGCAGTATAAGAATACGATTAGGGGCTTGAACGCAAACGGAGCTACCTGGGCCGAAGCAGGACTCGAGACTGCGCAGAACCAGCTCAATAGTCATCCGCGTCAGGACGCTCAGAAGGTCGTTATCTTCTTTACTGACGGCCAGCCGAACCATGGCAACGGCTTTGATAATGAGGTCGCAGCGGAAGCCGTGAACACTGCTCATGCCATGAAGCAATCTGGTGTAACGATTTATGCAGTCGGTGTTATGAACGGTGCCGATGCATCCGTTACCGATGACGACGACTTCAACGAATACATGAATGGCGTCTCCAGCAATTATCCTGACGCTACGGCCGAAGGTGATAATGGCGGATGGTTTGGATATGGTGCGTATTACAACACTACTTTTGGCACTCGAGCTGAAGGCGATTACTACAAGGCTTCGAGCAACGCTAGCGACATCGAAAACATCTTTGAAGAGCTTTCCGACGAAATTCAGCAGGGTGTAGGTTCCGGCTCCCCGATTGAGGAAGTGAGGGAGGAAGGCGAGCTTAACCCCGGTACGCTGACGTTCACGGATACCCTCGGTTCCTATATGACGGTATCTGGCGACACCATGACGGTGGTCTATGGTGACCAGGTGTTTACCAGCAAAAATAAAACTACCGAAAACAATATTGATACCTATCACTTTGAGGGTACGGTTGAGGGCAATACTGTGTATGGATCGGCGGATCTTTCTGATCTCACAGTAACAGTTGCCCATGGTGCAACCCTTGCCGACGGCGATGTGGTAACCGTCCAGGTTCCTGCCTCGCTCATCCCCATGCGCAATTACGACGTTGATACCGATGCGAACACCATGTCGGTGACGGCCGCCTACCCCATCCGTCTCTTCTACGGCGTGAGCGTGAAGACTGACGCGAAGACTGCCATCAACCAGGGTTCTGGCGATGTGTATGACGCCATCGTTAACACCAACAAGACTGACGATGGCAAGGTGGCGTTCTACTCGAACCTTTACAACGGCGGTAACGGCGACACCACGGCCACTTTCACTCCGAGCAACGGCAACAAGTTCTATTACTACACGCAGGACACGGACCTGTATATCGACCAGAATTGCACGCAGCGTGCGACGACGCAGAATATCAATCGCTATAACACCCTGTATTACTCTGAGCCCTATTGGCAGATTACTTCTGGCAATAACGCCCAGGAAGTAACGCACGGCATTGCGATTAATCGCGATGGTCGGGACTGGAGCAAGATGGCGACCGATCGTCAGGGTAATTACTATATCCCTGCCGGTACGCAGCGTCTTGATCGCCCCGCAACGTTGAATACAAATAAGACCAGTAATGAAACAGGCACAGCGGCAACCGTGCTGACTCCGGGTTGGGAGGGCACTGGCATTACGCAGCGCTTGGGCAACAACGGTAAGATTACCTACGATCTGCCAGGCGAGTTGGAGATCAAGAAGAGCGTCGACTGGGGCAATGCCTCTGACGACACCAAGCAGAATCAGAACAGCTTCGAGTTCACCGTTAACTTCAATGGCGGCGATCACCTCGAGGGTAATTTCGCGTACGACGTGTATGAAACTGGCGAGGATCCGGTAGACAACGGTACGGTTGCCGACGGTGGCACCATCACCCTCAAGGACGGTCAGCGTGTCGTGATCAAGGGTCTGCCTGCGGGTACCACCTTCACGGTGACGGAGACCGAGGCCAATAAGAACGGCTTCACCACCACGGATACCGTGACCGCTGACCCGAGCAACGACACGAGCGACGGCACCGCCAACGGCACCATCGCCGGTGGTTCCCAGCGGTCCGTCTCCTTCCAGAACAACTACAAGGCCGATGAACCGCTGCAGTATGACACCAGCACCGGCCTTAATGTCGAAAAGGTTCTTAATGGCCGCGACTGGCGAGATGGCGACGAGTTCACCTTCAACGTGCAGTCGCTCGATGGGTATGCGCCCACGCAGACTGAGGTGACCATCAACAAGGACACGCCTGACCACGAGGCATCGTTCGGCACCATCACGTTCGATAAGGATGGCGAGTTCCGCTACGTCGTGCGTGAGGACAACGACACGGAGAGCCCCATCGTCGGCATTGACTACTCAAATGCAACGTACCGTCTGACCGTGAAGGTCGTGGACGCAGGCAACGGTGAGCTGAAGATTGAGTCCGCGAAGCTGGAGATGTTCCAGGACGACACGGGTGCCGAGAAGAACCCTGCGGTCGCCGTTGAGGGCACGACCGCGACCTTCACCAACTACTACCTGTCCGACCAGGGCACCATCAACATCGATGGTAAGAAGGACTACACCGACACCACCGGCGACAACCCCATCGCCCCCAACAAGTTCCAGTTCCAGATGGAGGCACTGGGCGGTTATGTGACCGATAGCGGTTCCCGTGACAACCTGACCGTGTCCGCCGACGACACCCCGAAGCCGACGGAGAACACTCAGGGCAACGTGACCACCATCGGCAACGTGGGCAACGAGTTCCACATGCCGACCATCACCTTCGATGGCAACGATGTGGGCAACACCTACGTCTACAAGATCACCGAGGTCCAGGGCAGCGAGGACGGCATGACCTACGACGAGACTTCGTACGAGGTTGAGGTCGAGGTCACCGAGGTGCCCGATCCCGAGGCTGGCGAGGGTCACGTTCAAATCCAAGCCACGGCGAACAAGACTCCTGAGCAGCTCACGTTTACCAACAAGTACAAGCCGACGGCCGCCACGCTTGAGGACGACAATGTCATCCACGGCACCAAGACCCTCGAAGGCCGCCAGATGAAGGAAGGCGAGACCTTCTACTTCCAGCTGAGCGCGCTCAACGACAACGCCAAGACGGTGCTTGCCGATCCTGAGACGGTGAAGGTCACCGACCAGAACACTATGAACTTCAAATTTAATGAGATGGAGTTCACCAAGGTTGGCACCTACACCTTCCAGGTGAATGAGGTTGCTGACGAGCAGGGTACCGAGACCACCAATGAAGATGGCTTGACGTTTGACACGAACATTTGCAACGTAACAGTGACGGTTACGGACGGCAATGACAGCGAGAACCCCGACGACCATGGCAAGCTGCTGGCTTCCGTGAGCTACAGCAACGATAAGCACTCCAACGTGACCGATCACGCCCAGTTCACTAACGTCTACAAGGCGAGCATGGACTACGGTGCCAATGGAGCTGGCGGCATCAAGATCACCAAGACGATGAGCAATCGCCCGATTAATACCGACGACTTCCTCATCAATCTCACCGGCAATGGCCCTGACGGTCAGGTCGTGGGGGCGTACGAAGTTCCCGCCGCCGCGCTCGATCCTAATGGGACAGCCCAGAGCTCTGTGAGCGGTTTGAGTAATCTGAAGTTCGACCAGGACGATGCGGGTAAGACCTTTACCTTCACCGTGACCGAGGCTCAGGGCTCGCTGCCTGGCGTGAAGTACGATCAGTCCGAGTATCGCGTTGATGTCCTCGTGGTTGACAACCAGGACGGCACCATGCATGCCGAAACCACCGTCACCCAGACGAAGGATAAGGATGGCAATTCGGCCAATAAAGTTGTGGTCAATGCATTCAACTCCGATACCGCACAGGATCAAGTTCCCACCTTCGGCTTCGAGAACTCCTATGAGCCGACCGAGGCTAGCCTCGAGGGCGATACTGCGCTCCAGGTGACCAAGAAGGTTACCGGTGCCGCTTCGCCCAACGGTGTGAACTACACCTTCACTCTGACCGCGCAGGATACTTTCGACGGTCCGATTGCCAACATCGGCGGTCTGACCAATGGCAAGCTGACGGTCAGCACCAGCGGCATCATTAACGCGGATGCTACCGACAACACCGATGACGATACCCAGACCGTCTCCTTCGGCAAGCTGACCTTTAGCGCGCCGGGTACCTACACCTTTACGGTACAGGAGGATCAGCCTGTGGCTGACGAGGGCTGGACGTTTGACGACGCTAACGGCGACGGCGCTACCGATGCGCACGAAGTCACGGTTGTGGTGAGTGACCTCAACGAGAACAACGAGTACAACGGCGCTCTCC
This sequence comes from uncultured Collinsella sp., assembly GCA_949288855.1. Taxonomy (GTDB): domain Bacteria; phylum Actinomycetota; class Coriobacteriia; order Coriobacteriales; family Coriobacteriaceae; genus Coprousia. The sequence goes on from CASELS010000008.1 coordinate 24,576, forward strand.
ATATTGAGAGCGTGACCCCGGATGCCCCGACAGTCATCACCAACAGCTACAAGACCAATCCGGTAATCGTGGGTGGCGACGGTGCTCAGCAGCAGATTACGGTTCAGAAGACCGTGACCGGTGCTGACTCCGACGCAGAGTTTAAATTCCTGATCGAGCCCGTCACTGATGACATCCATACTGAGCAGTGGTGGCGCGACCGCGTCCAAGGCGTTAACGGCTTCACGCCCGAGGTGTCTATCACGGGCGTCACGCAGGCGCAGGCTGTGACCGAAAGCTTCGCGGGCATCCAGTTCAACGCGGTTGGCGAGTACAAGTTCACCGTGACCGAGGTTGGCGCCGCCGACTTCAACGCGGGCACCGACCGCAAGGGTTGGACCTACGACGAGCACACGGCCAACGTTACCGTGAATGTGACGGACAACGGCGAGGGCCAGCTCGTTGCCGAGGTTGTCTATGACAACAGTGCCGCCACCACCGGCGCGGACAAGGCCGCCCAGGCTGCTGCCTTCACCAACGCTTATGACGCTGGCAGCGTTCAGGTTGATACCGGTTCCGCTACCGCCAAGCTGACCAAGGTTCTTGAGGGTCGCGACTGGGCCGATGACGAGACCTTCTCGTTCACCGTGACGGCGGACGACCAGGCGTGGGCAGATACGCTGCCTGCAAACACGACGGTCGAGGTTTCTAAGCCCGAGTCCGGCAACACGGCGACTTTCGACTTCGGTCCGTTCACCTTTGACGAGGAAGGTACGTATACCTACACCGTCAAGGAGAATCAGGGTACCGCTGGTGGCATGACGTATTCGATCAACGAGGCGAAGATCACCATTACGGTGAACGACAACCACGTGGGCGGCTATACCACGGCCGTGACGATCGCGAACAACAAGTTCACGAACATCTATAAGAGCGAGCTCGATTACAACGACGCCGAAGCCGGCATCAACATCGTCAAGACCCTGGTGGGTCATGAGATGACCGAGTTCGACTTCATGGTGAAGCCGGGTAATGCGGAATCCGCTACCAAGCTCGGTATCGATGTGGATGGCGAGACGCTGACCGTCAAGACCGGATCGCCCTCTGCTGACGGTCTATCCTCGATCGGAAGCGTTGCGATGCTCGACGGCAAGGGCGAGCTGATGTTCAACCAGGGTGACGAGGGCAAGGAATACTCCTACACCGTGCAGGAGGTCAAGCCCGACCCGGTGCCCGCTGGCTACACCTATGACGAGACGGTCTACACCGTGGCCATCACCACCGATGATGATGGCGAGGGCGGCATCAAGGTGTTCACCCGTGTTGCGGGCGGCGGCTTCGACAAGACGTTCATCTACGACAACAACGATGCGACCGATATCGAGACCGCGTACATCCCGTTCAAGAACTCCTACAACGCGACCGGCGAGCTCGGTGGCCAGGGCGCGACGTCGATCGTCGCTACCAAGACGCTCACCAACCGCCCGATGGGTGATGGCGAATTCCACTTCACGGTGGTCAATGCGGAAGACCAGAGCAACACGGTTGTCGCGGACGGCTATAACGACGCGAACGGCAATATCACCTTCAGCGGCATCAGCTTCAACACGCAGCAGATGCAGCAGGATGTTGCGAACGGTCTGGCGGAGCTGGGCGCAGATGACAACACCTACGTCTACACCTACACCGTCGCTGAGGACACTGCGAACCTGGATGAGGGCGTGACCGCGATTACCCCGAGCCTCACGATTACCGTTACGGTGACTGACAACGGCGACGGCACGCTGGGTTTCGTCGTTGGCTACCCCGAGAACGGCACGAGCCTCCAGTTCCGCAACACCTATGGCGAGGACCAGCAGGGCCAGGTAACGCTCAATGTCCACGGCAACAAGGGCTATAAGAACAATTCCACCGGAACGAATGCTCCTGGAGTCGAGGACATCAACGGCAAATTCACCTTCACGCTGACCGGCATGGACGAGGACGGCAACCCTGCGCCGATGCCTGAGGGCACGGTGGACGGCGAGAAGACGGCCAACAACTACAACGGTTCTGTTGAGTTCGGCGACATCGTGTACACGATGGAGAACGTCTTCGGCGATACGGGCAGCCAGGATGTGGCGACTAATGCCGAGGACGGCATCGCCACCATGTCTGCCGTGCGCACCAAGACTTTCACTTACACGGTGACCGAGTCCGGTACCGTTGAAGGCGTGGATAACGACCCGGAGGCCACAAAGACATTCACTGTGACAGTAACCGACCACGGCGATGGCACGCTCACGAAGGAGACGAGTCCCAATCAGGATCTCGGTCTGGCTCTCTTCGGCTTCACCAACGAGTACAACGTCGATCCCAAGGACAGCTCGCCCACGGGCGACGGTGGTCTCACGGTGACCAAGGCAATGACGGGTGACCGCACGACGGTCAACGAGAACGAGTTCAAGTTCGAGCTTGTTGATGCCCAGGGCAATGTTGTTGCGGACGGCTATAACGACGCAAACGGCAACGTGCAGCTCGGTACCGTGCACTTCACGGCTGACGGTGAGTACACCTACACCATCCGCGAGGCCAAGGGTACGAATCCCGGCGTTGATTACGATGGCACCACATATAAGGCCATTGCCACGGCCATCGACGACGGCAAGGGCAACCTTGATGTGACGTGGAGGCTAACGGACGCGCAGGATGTTCCTGCCGATCAGGCGCTGTTCACCAACACCTACACCGCGGCGGATACCTCGGTGGTGCTGGGCGGCTCCAAGGTGCTTGACGGCCGCGCGCTTGCCGAGGGCGAGTTCAGCTTCCAGCTGACCGATTCCGAGGGCAAGGTGCTCGGCACCGTGAAGAACGACGCCAAGGGTGGCTTCGCCTTCGAGGCCATCACCTACGACGAGCCGGGTACCTACAAGTACACCATCTCCGAGGTCGAGGGCGATGCCGAGGGCGTGACCTACGACGACACGACCTACGCGGTCAAGGTCGTGGTGACCGACGACGGCCAGGGCAAGCTCCAGGCGACCACCATCACCTACAACGGCGAGAACGGTGCTCCGGTGTTCCACAACACCTACACCAAGCCCGCTGAACCGCCGGCGCCCGAGGAGCCCAAGCCGGAGGTTATCCCGGCCACGGGCGACGCGGCTGCGGCTGCCGTGATGGCAACGGCTGGCATTGGCGCCGCACTTGCCGCTGCCGGATACGTGACGAGCAAGAAGCGCGGTGAGTAACATGAGCGGCACGGGCGCATCGCTCGCGGGTGTGAGTACCCGCATCAACGGGAGGCATGCCTTCACCCACGAGCGTGTGCTCGAGCTCATTGTGCGCGAGACGGAACTGCGCGAGTCGGTCACCTTCAACAAGTCCGACCTCGCGCGCCGGCTCGGGTGCTGCGAGCGCACGCTCGACCGCGCGGTCACGCGCCTGCGTCACGACGGACTGATTGTCTCTGAGGCGGCGTATGCGCCGTCGGGCGCGCAGCTCGGCAACGTGTACCGCGCCACGCCAGAAGGCATCGCGCTTGCGCGGACCTTCACGCGCGAGAAGCGCAAACCCAAGGCCAAGTAGCCAGGCCGCTTCTCGACCAACAACACGCACCTGCGACCCCGACGGCCAGCGCCGCCGGGGTCGTTTTCTACACGGCAGACGACCCTGGTTTCAACGTGCCTCACGCGTGAAGAAAACGGGTACCCTGTAGGGAACAGTAGCTGGCTTGGGGGAGGAACCATGGCAGAAGAGAAGCGCAACACGGTCGACGAGGCTGCGGTTGAGGTTAACGACGGCGACCGTACCGAGGAGAACGCCTCGCCCGAGCCCGAGATGGAGGATCTGCCCGCGCTCGTGCTGGGCGACGAGGCTGAGCACGATGCCGACCTGCACGAGGAGGTCATCGACAGCGAGATTGCCTGGCGCGGCAAGATCTTTGACGTCGAGCGCCTGAACGTGCGCCTGCCCAACGGTCACACCTCGGTCCGTGACGTGGTGCGCCATCGCGGCGCGGCGGCCGTGGTTGCGCTTACTACCTCGGGTAAGATAGCGCTCGTGCGCCAGTACCGCACCTCGCTCGGCCGCGTAACGGTGGAGATCCCCGCCGGCAAGCTCGATTACCCCGGCGAGGACCCGCTCGAGTGCGCCAAGCGCGAGCTCAAGGAGGAGACCGGCTTTGTGGCTGGGCGCATTGCCTACCTCACCACTATTGCTACAAGCTGCGGTTTTGCCGACGAGCTCATCCATATCTACCTGGCCACGCAGCTCTCGTTTGAGGGTGCGCGCCCCGATGACGACGAGTTCCTGAACGTCGATCTGGTCCCGGTGGAGGAGCTGGTGGACGCCGTGCTCGACGGCAAGATCGAGGACGCCAAGACCGTGGTGGGCGCCCTTGCCTGCGAGGTCATGAGCCGCCGGTTGGCCGACGCCGCCGTGGCCGAGGAGGCTGCGGAGTAGGCGCTTCTGGGTCAAGGCGCCGGCGTACTGGCGCTTCCCCAGCGCCGGGCGCCCCGGCGCTTAGGTAAGTGCCTCGTGGACGACGCTCGACACCGGCATTCGGCATCGATTGATAACTGAGTGATAACTGAATGATAACTGAGAGGCAACTAAGCTCGCGCGATTCGCTTTGCGGCGCTTCAGTAAACGCGCAGGTAGATGCGTTGACAGCTGGGAGCGTGCGGTTCTGCGCGTAGCGGTTTGTGATTCTCAGGCAACTGAATGTGATTTGGCGGCAACTAAAACCGTGCCGCAAGGGCGTTCTCGATAAAACCGTGCCGGAAGGCCCGCGCGGCGCGGCCACCGCTCGTCATGGCGTATACTAAGCGCCGGTTTGTGCGGCACCTTTTGCAGCGCGGACCTCGGCATCTAAATCTTCTCAACCACGAAAGGCAGCGTCCTACCGTGAGCACTGCTAGCACCACCTCGGCAGCTAATTCTTCGACCGCAACCGCGACGACCCCTAGGCACCGCAGCATGTTCCGCCGCTTTCTTGCCTACTACGGGCCGGAGCGCGGGCTTTTTATTGCCGACACCGTCTGCGCGCTGGTGATTGCGGGCATTGACCTTGCGTTCCCGAGCATCCTGCGCTCGCTCACGGGCGGCCTCTTTACCGAGGGGCGCGATGCGATTCTGGGCGCGCTGGGCATGATCGCCCTTGGCCTTGTGGTGCTCTACCTGGTGCGCATGGGCTGCCGCTACTTTGTGTCGGCGCAGGGCCACATCATGGGCGCGCGCATGGAGTCGCGCATGCGCGAGGACCTGTTTGACCAGTACGAGCGCTTTTGCTTTAGCTATTTTGACCGCGTGAACTCCGGCGACATGATGAGCCGCGTGGTCAACGACCTGTTTGACATCTGCGAGGCCGCCCACCACGTGCCGGAGTGGATCATCATCTGCGGCGTGGAGATTGTGGGCGCCTACGTGATCCTCTTTACCATCTCGCCCGTGCTTGCCGGCGTGATGGCGCTGGTGACCGTGGTCTTTGTGGCGATTATGGTGCGCCAGAACTTCCGCATGCGCGAGGTCTTTGCGGACAATCGCCGCAAGATCTCTGAGGTCAACTCGCAGCTGCAGGACTCGCTCTCGGGCATTCGCGTGGTCAAGTCCTTTGCGAACGAGGAGACCGAGCGCGCCAAGTTCCGTACCTCCAACGCGCGCTACCTCGACTCCAAGGTCAACCAGTACCACGCCATGGGCGCCTACCAGGCAACAAGCGCGCTCATGACGGGCGCTCTCTTTACCATCATCGTGGTGCTGGGCGGCTATCTGGTGGCCCAGGGCCAGATGACCGCCGTCGACATGGCGACCTTTGCCCTCTACATCAGCCTCTTTACCACGCCGATCGAGACGCTCGTCAACTCGACCGAGACGGTGCAGAAGGCCATTGCGGGCTTTAAGCGCATGGACGAGGTCATCCTGAGCATGCCCGACATTGTGGACGCGCCCGACGCGCGTCCGCTTGAGGTCACCGCGGGCGCCATTGCCTACCGCGACGTGTGCTTTAGCTACGACGACGCCGAGCTCACCGAGGACGGCGCCGACCGCGTGCGCCCGGTGATCGACCATCTGTCGCTTGAGATTGCGCCCGGCGAGACCATTGCGCTTGTGGGTCCGTCCGGCGGCGGCAAGTCCACTACCTGCTCGCTGCTGCCGCGCTTTTACGACGTGGCGTCTGGCTCGATCACCATCGACGGGCAGGACGTGCGCTCGGTCACGCAGGAGAGCCTGCGCCGCGCCATTGGCCTTGTGCAGCAGGACGTGTACCTGTTTGACGGGACCCTGCGCGACAACATTGCCTACGGCCGCCCCGGCGCCAGCCAACAGGAGATTGAGGAGGCCGCGCGTCGCGCGAACATCCACGACTTTATTGCGAGCCTGCCCGAGGGCTACGACACCGTGGTGGGCGAGCGCGGCAGCCGCCTTTCTGGCGGGCAGAAGCAGCGCGTGGCCATCGCCCGCGTGTTTCTGAAGGACCCCAAGATCCTCATTCTGGACGAGGCGACCTCGGCGCTTGATAACGAGAGCGAGGAGGCCGTGCAGGAGTCGCTTGAGCGGCTCGCGGCGGACCGCACGACGATCATCATCGCGCACCGCCTCTCGACCATTAAGGGCGCCGACGAGATCGCCACGGTGGAGGGTGGTCGCGTGGTGGAGCGCGGCACGCACGACGAGCTTCTGGCGCGCGGCGGCACCTACGCGCGCTACTACCGCATGCAGTTTGAGGGGGCCCGCGCGCACGAGTTCGCGTAGGGCGCGCCCACGGCGGGCGCGGGACTGTGGGCTTGCGCCGCGTTACCGGTGGAGCCGGGCCCTGCATGAGGGCCGCGCGACGCTCTGCAGCTTGCATGGTGATTTTCGCAGCGTAGGCAGCGTACCTGCGGCGTATGCGTATAATGCCGGTGCGGCAGGGCTCGCGCCCGACCGCGCAATGGAGTATCACCCGCTGTCCAAGGTCGACGCATGGCAAAGAAAACCCCGCTTACACCAGAGGAAGTCACCGAGCTCTTTGCGCAGCTCGATGATTCGGGCGTGCTCGACCCCGGCGGCCCGCATCGCAAACGCACGCGCCGCACCATCGACCCGCTCTCCGACGAGGACCCCTCTGGCTCCAACGTCGACCACGCCATCTCGCGCGCGGCCATGGCGGTTATCATCGGCGTGCTTCTGCTCGTGCTGGGCATGCAGCTTTGGTACGGCATCAGCCGCCGCCTCAACACCGCAAACCTCTCCGACACTGCCAACGTCCAGACCGTAAGCCTCGCGCTCGATGGCGGCGTGGAGTGGGGCAACGGCTTCACGCAGTTCCCGCGCGACTTCACGGTCGAGGAGGCCGACGAGCGCACGGGCATCGTGGAGGTGAGCGTAGTCGACACCGAGTCCTCCAACGAGCTCGAGCTCTTCTCCAACAGCCAGATCCAAGCGGCCGCGCTCGCCACAAATGCGCTTCTGAACGACAACATCAACCAGGTGGTCTACAACGTGAGCGCGCGCCTCGACGGGGACGGCAACATCACCTACGACCACCTCTTTGGCCTTCTGCCCGCACAGGGCGAGGAGCGCGTGATCTTTACGTTCGTGTGGACCAAGTACCGCTCCGGCGACTCGGCCAACATCGACTGGGAGCTGCGCATCATCGGCATGGACGAGGATATTGCAGGTCGCATTCAGGAGCAGGTCAACTCCGTGTCGTCGCTCATCGATACGCCGGGCATTGACCAAGACGACTTCGACGCGCAGCGCAGCGAGCTCGACCTGGAGCGCGAGCTTTTGGGCAGCGAGCAGTTCCTGGGCGGCAGCGCCGAGAAGTACCCGGAGGACGTACGTCCGCAGGAGTAGGGCGCCCTCTATCTGGCCGTCACCCGAGTGCTGGAAAGCCCAAGTCGCTTATGAGTGTAAAACTCCGCGCCTTGTGAAAGCGCTTTAGCTTGAAAAAGTGCTTATCTGGGAAAACGTCACGCGTTGACTCAGAAAAAGAGCAGTCTTTGGAACGTGCGACAGGGTTTACGCTCATGAACGACTTGAGCTTACTCTCGGGGCGGAGATAGCGCGGCCTGACGGAGCGCGCAGTGGATTGTGGGCCGCCTGTGAAGACGCTCTCATCTTGTAGCGAATCAAGCGGCATTTTGCAAATGAGCTGGTAAAACCCTCTGTTTTGGCGTGCTGGTCAGAACCGTGTCAGACATTGGTAAGTTCGCGCCCAACTATTTTGTTTTCCTCCCTTCCGGCGTGTGGGGGTGTCCTATCGTTTCGATATGGCGGCCTGAGGGGGAGGGCGTATGGAAACCGTCTTATGCGAAGCTTCTGCGTTTTACTACTACCGAGTTCCTCCCTGTATTTTGAAGCTGTGCCTAGATTGCCCCGATTTGTCCACGCGCGGCGGTCGTCGCGCGCTTTCAGCGTGCGACACCTTTCTCGGTTACATTCCGACACCATTGCACGTGCTGGTCCGTCATGCCCGAGAGAGGCATGACGTGAACGCATTCGTCACGCACGTCTGGAATGCTGAATTTGAAGTCGGTATGCTCCAGGAGATAGACACCTACCATTTTGTAACTTCGCCCGCGATGACCCTGCTGCTTATGGCGCGGTATCTATCGTTGCCGCATTTGGTGATGGCAGTGTATGAGATGACGGGGACCTTCTCGGTAATTGGGCTCGTGCCTGAGCATCGAGAGGAAGTGCAAAGGTGGATTAATAGCGGTTGGCGCGGGGAGGACGGCTGGTCGCCAGTACTGGACAGAAACAATAAACTAACAGGCCTTTGGAAGCGAAAGCCCTTGGTGTCACTTGCCGACTTGCGCTCCTTTGCGACGGCGCATGCTGGGATTAGGGGAGTGAAGCAGTTTCGTCGCGCGTTGGACTTGGTGTACGGAGAGGTAGCGTCTCCATTTGAAGCGCAGTCGGCGATCCTGCTTGGATGGAGCCGGCGACTCGGCGGCGCTGGGCTGGGCCCCTTCTCGCTGAATAGGGTTGTCAGATTCGATAGGAGGGCAAAGACGTTGTCCTCCCAGGGATACGCAGTCGTGGACCTCTACATTGAAGAGGGCCCTGATCATTCCGCGATTGCACTGGAATGTCAGGGAAAGGCAAGCCACGGTGAGTCCGGAGCGAATGAGCACGATGCCGATAGGCAGCTCGCTTTAGAAAGCATGGGGATCCACACCATATTGCTGACAAGCGGACAGATATACAGCGCATCTCGTTTTTTGCGGTTGGCGGAGCATATCTCGGAATTGTTGGGGCGGACCTACTAGGCAAAATGTCGGAGCCTGCGAGATAAGGAACGCTGGTTGCGAGGGGAGGTTCTGATCAATTGGAAGGACCTTGCCGACGATGCTCAGCGGGCTGCGGTGACGCGTCGGCGACGAGGGCGATAAAGCCCAAGTCGTTCATGAGCGTAAAGATGAGAGGCTTTGAAGTAGGGGGCTTGCTACAAAAGAGGTTTTCCCAGATAAATCAAGACAGAAAGAATCGGTGCGTTTGGTCGTGTCAGTTTTTACGCTCATGAACGACTTGGGCCCTCACGAAATATGGTTCCGATAAGGAAAAAGGGTGCCGCGCGGCTGCGCGGCACCCTTGGATTCAGGTGCGTGAGGTTGCTGGATTAGCCCAAAAGCGCGGCGACCTTGCCCAGAAGCGGCTCGAAGCTGACGCCGCGGTCCTGGAACTGCGGCTGCTTGGAGGACACGATCATGGCGTCGTGCACGAAGTCGCCGGCAAAGCGCACAGCCTCCTCTGTGGTGCGGCCAGCCATAACGGCGGCGAGCAGGCACGAGCAGTACAGGTCACCAGTGCCGTGCAGCATGTAGGGCAACAGCTCGTTGTTGACCTCAAAGAACGACCCGTCCTGCGCACCCACAAAGTTGCGGATAAGTCCGTCGCCGCGCTGGATGCCCTTGAGGACAACCGTCTTGGTGCCCTTTGCAAGCAGCGCGTCGGTCAGGCGGTGCGCCTCGTCGTCGGTGATGTCCTCGCCGGCCCATGCGTCCCCGATGGGCTCGCCCAGGATGATGGCGGCCTCGGTGAGGTTGGGTGTGAGGATGTCCGCACCCTCAGCGAGCTTGGCCATGGCGTCACAGAGCTCGGGGGTGTAGGTGGGGTAGACCTTGCCGTGGTCCGCCATGACGGGGTCGACCACGCGAAGCGCCTGAGGATAGGTGGCGTAGAGGTCGCGGATGCGATCGACCTGCTCGGGTGCGCCGAGGAAGCCGGAGTAGATTGCGTCGATATCGACCCCAATGCCCTTCCAGGCGGCGAGGTAGTTGGAGAGGATCTCGGTGGTGTCGTGCATGTACCAGCCGGGGAAGGCGGTGTGCGACGAGAAGAGGCCGGTCGGGACCGGGCAGACGTCGCAGCCGGCGGCCGAGAGGACCGGGATGGCGACGCCGAGCGAGCACTTGCCGTAGCCGCACAGGTCGTGGACGGCGGCAACGCGCGGGATGTAGTCCCCTTCACGCCGGTAAAGGGGCTGTGCAGACATGCTGATTCCGTTGGACATGGGTATTCCTTCTTTCATCCGCGGACTTATGGACCAGCGTACGGTTACCCAGCATAGTACGCGCTGGCGCGCCGGCGGGCGCGTATTCACTTCGAAACAGAGAGCGCACATTGCGTGCGCCTTGGGGCGGGCCGGGCACAGCGCGGCGCACCGCCACCAGGAGGG